>CAZJDP010000156.1:0-1552 GCA_964544805.1 uncultured Candidatus Saccharibacteria bacterium | reverse complement strand
ACACAAAAATCCCACTTGTCGTGGAGTATGTAGAAAATTCTATTTATGATGTTGAAAAAACACATCTATTTGCTAGAGCTACAGATCTTTTTATCAATACGAAGCAAATTATTCTTTATATGTCATTTTTACGTAATAAAGTAATCGAAGATGTCCATGAGAGAATGCTTACACTATTTGAAGATAAAAGCACCAAAAAATATATTCCCCATCTCACAATGGCTCGGTATAAAATACCGTCAAAACAACAATATTTTCATTTAAAAAAGAAACTTCATGACCTAGATGTCGAGCTCGACTTTTCGGTTACACAAATTCATCTTTATCAGAGTATCGATCGTGCGCGGAATCCTCTTTATAATATTATAAAGAGTTTCCCACTTCAGGATAAACTGTAAAAATTAAGCTTTGTCTGGAATCATATCCCAAGTTTCTTTACTTACGAATTTCGTAAGTTTCATTCCATTCTTTTCAGCTCGCAGTGCATAACGCACTTGAGTTGCTCCACTTTTTGTTGTTCTCTCATAAGTAACTTTTGTTACTTCTGATACTGGGATGGAGACTTTTGTTTTGTTTTTAACATCATAGTATTCTACTTGATCCATGTGTATCACCTCCTCACCTACTTTGTGAAATTTATTAATGACAAGACACCATATTGATTGCCTAAGTATAAGGCTGCTTCAAGTATAAATATAGCAGAACATATAACTATACTTTTCTGCAAATCTTTTCGGAAATAGATATCTAACTTTGATTCAAGGCTCTGAACGGAAGGTTTAGTCGAAGCTTTTTGTGAAGTCGAAGAATGAAGTTTTCGTGTCTCAGTAGCCATTTTTTGTCTTCGCGTTTTTTTCGACATGATGTCATTTAATCATATTGACTCTTCAGATGCAAGAGGTTACAATGATGAAATTCTGTTAACATTTTTGGTTTTTACATGGACAAAAAAATAGCAATTGCATTCGGTCTTGTCATTTATCTCCTTTCTGGCTTTGCATCATACAAATACTTTAGCGCACAGACAGTGACTAAAATAAATTACAAAGCTCCTGTCAATGAGACTGGCGAAGTCGTAGACAATGAGCCCAAAACTCAAGAATGTCCTTTAAACGGTCAGTTATATTCCAAAAATCAAGAAGCGCGATGGGAAAAACGAAGACCACTAGGCATCATGGTCCAAAATAACATTGAAGCACGACCTCAATCAGGACTTTCAAGTGCTGATGTCATCGTTGAAGCAGTCGCAGAAGGTGGAATCACAAGATTTTTATCAATGTACTACTGTCAAGAACCAAAGATCGTAGGATCAGTGAGATCAGCCCGTATGTATTTCATCCGATTTTTACAGGGATTTGGGGATAAACCACTTTACGGCCATGTGGGTGGTGCCAATACTCCAGGACCAGCTGACGCTCTTGGTGAAATCAAAGAGTTGGGTTGGCATTTAGTGAATGATATGGATCAATTTGCAGTACCTTTCCCAAATTATTGGCGTGATTATGATAGATTACCAGGACGTGCTACAGAGCATACAGTATATACTGACACT
>CAZJDP010000155.1:0-1566 GCA_964544805.1 uncultured Candidatus Saccharibacteria bacterium | reverse complement strand
TTTTTGGAGTGTTACCATCTTTGGTTTGGCCAACTTTTCAAGTTTTTTTTATTGGGCTAGGGGCTGGTTTTGCCCTGGCTTTTATAATTATGTTTTGGTCGTGGATAGGCTGGCACTTTAGTGTTTATATAGTTACCAACCAAAGGTTGATTCAACTAAACCAAAAGGGACTTTGGAAAAAAAGCATGGTAGATATTGGCTTAGACAAAATACAGATAGTATCTTACGAAATTAAAGGTTTGCAGGAATCTTTGCTAGGATTTGGTACAATAGTAATACAGACATATGTTGGAGAATTGGTTATTCACGAAGTAAACCATCCTCGCAAAATTCAAAAACAGTTGTCGCATATATTAAGAGAACAAGGAATTACCCAGGCCCAGCCGTATGCGGCTGAGCCAGATATACAAGATGAGTGATAAAGAACCAAAGAAGCCTAAAAAGGCCGGTCGTTTTTTGCGGCCTGTATTTAAGAAAAAACAAAAAGGTACCGACTCTACAGAATCTATTCCACGAATAACTACTGATAATATTCAAGAGCACAGAGAAGAAGTATTAGGCGGTGCCAAAAAATTTGTTTACCCACTTAAGCACTCTAGGCATAAAATTGTCATAATTTCGGTTAGTATTTTTGTAGCCCTGTTTATAGGTTTTATGAGCTATATTTTGCTTAGCCTTTATAAATTTCAAGATACTAGCAAATTTTCGTATCAGGTAACCAAAATATTGCCTTTGCCAATTGCTAGGGTAGGCGGATCTTTTGTGTCTTATGAAAATTATTTATTTGAACTAAGACACTATATTCATTATTTTGAAAACCAGCAAGAGCTAGATTTTAGCAGCCAGTCTGGTAAAGATCAGTTAAAAGAACAGAAAAAACGGGCTCTTGACCAAGTTATAAACGAGGCTTACATAAATAAAATAGCAAAAGAAAATAATATTACTGTAAGTGCCTCTGAGGTTGATAAGCAGATAGAGCTGCTTAGATCGCAAAACCGCTTAGGCGGAGACAGCCAAGTTTTTGAAGATGTCCTAAAAGATTTCTGGGGTTGGACAATTAGTGACTTTAAAAGAAGTATAAAAAATGAAATTCTTAAAAATAAAGTTGTTCAATTTTTAGACCCACAGGTCAGGGAAAAGGCAGATAAGGCTAAAGCTGATATAAAATCTGGAAAAGATTTTGCGACGGTCGCTAAAGAATATTCAGATGACGAGACTACAAAAGACAAGGGTGGCGAGCTAGGCTTTTTAGTGAGTAAAAGCGATAGAAATATTCCACCGCAAACCGCAGAAGTATTGTTTAATTTGAAACCTGGCGAGATATCGGATGTTGTTGACTTGGGCTATGGGCTTGAAATTATCAAAAACATTGGCACAGAGGGCGATAAAGTTAAAGCTGCCCGCATATTTTTTGCCTATAAAGATTTAGATTCTTACCTGAATGACTATAAAGATCAGCAGAAAGCTAGGGCTTATATAAAAATTAACTAGTTTTTATTATTTGCTGCAAAGGTGTTTTTGTAGTAAGATTACATTTGTTAAAAATGTTAGGGGCTCGTGGTGTAG
>CAZJDP010000154.1:0-1595 GCA_964544805.1 uncultured Candidatus Saccharibacteria bacterium | reverse complement strand
ACACCAAGGCCGTATTTGCTTTTAATGGTTGTAGCTACTCTTTCATTAACATTAAGTTTTTGGGCAATAATATTTGTAAAAGTCGCTCCTCCGCCCGGCACAGTACCGGTCACTATTGGCTGGCCGTCATAAATAGTCAAATCAGCCGAAACCGAGCCAAAATCAATAAACAAAGAAGCGCTTGTTATTTCTTCGGCCTGAGAAACCAATCTGCTGGAAGCGTTCATGGTGGTTTCTAAAACTGCAACTTCTATGCCTAGTATTTCTGCTAATTGCATATAAGAATCAACAATTGCCTTAGGTATGGCAACCATAAAATAATCAAAATTTTCACCGCTAGTACCAACAATATCAAAATCTATATATAAATCATCTATTGGGACAGGTATATATTGCTCAGCCTCGAGCTTAATGGCTTCTTGCAGTTCTTTTTTGGAAAGTTTTGGCAAGGTTAATACTCTGCTATAAGTTCTACTAGTAGGCAGAGAAATAGCTACTCTTTTTGTGGTAATTTTGCCTATTAAATGATTATCGAATAAGCTTTTTATTGCTTTTGCCATGCCTTCTAGGTCAACAATTATGCCATTTTCCATATATTTGGCATCAAAGCCTATAGCGCCGTAGCCAGTAATTTTGGGATTATTTTTTTGACTATCTATTTGCATTACCTTAATAGTGCTTGAACCAATATCAAGTCCGAATGATGGCTTGTCTGTATAGATATTTCCCACGCTCATTTTGTATTTTTAATCCTTATGGTTTATTTTAACATACCGGCTTATGGTGTGGTTAACTTTTCCCGCCAATTTAAAATGTTATAAGTATCGGTTATTGGGAAATGGGGCGGCGGCGCGTATAACAGATTATAGTCGTAGCTGGTAGTATTATATTGGAACCCAGCAACGGTTGTACTGCCAGAAGTTGTCGACCATGTCCAAACCCCGCTTTCATTGGTCATGCCAATAGAGCCAAAATATTCCATTCTTCTGGTGCTTGTCGTCCATTCTGGGACATTTTTGGTCATATAACTAGATGGAAACCTGACATCGCCGCCAGCTATAATGGCCGCATGTATCTTAAATGGAAAACTGGAAGTAGCAGCATCTGGCTTTGGCGGGGCATAAGGAGCAATTAAGAAACTACCTTCTGATATTAATCCCAAAGAATCTTGCCCGTTTTTTGTGGTGTATTCTAGGTCGTCAACTGCTACAATATTGGCCGTATTAGAATCTGCTTGCCTAGAAGCTACTATAGTAACCCTGCCTTTAAATTGGCTATTGCTCCTAATCCATAAATTATCTTCGACAAAAATTACTCCCTCGTTGGGCAAAGGAATATTGGTAGCTATGCTTGTGCGGGTTAGGGCAGAGGTATAGGGGCTGGTGTAAGTTGTTGAATTTGTATAACTGAAAGTTTCGTTGGTTACTTTAGATAAGTTATAAGTATTGTTATTATTTAGCTCGATTAAATAACCTGTGGTTGCACTGAAGGCGCCGGTTGAGCTGTACCGTGGAATATATGCCCCTGTCCTTACATTGGGAACATTAGAACAGGCTGTGGCACCGTTTGCATAGGCTGTAGTTGAGGCATCGGCC
>CAZJDP010000153.1:0-1623 GCA_964544805.1 uncultured Candidatus Saccharibacteria bacterium | reverse complement strand
TATCTTTTTCTTTGGTTGACCTTCGCTCTTAGATGCTGCGTCTGCAGAGGTTCCAGAAGCCTGAGTACGGATAAAATCTTCAAGGATGTAAGTTGCTGCTAAAGAGTCTACCGCCGCCTTAGCATATGGTTTTTTGCGCCTCTTTAATTCTTCTTCTGCCTTTACCGAAGTAAGTGATTCATCTTGCCAATATACTGGTATTGCATCGGGAATTTTAAGCAACTTTGCAATGTGCTGGACACGTTCGGTTTGCTGCGTTGCCTCACCTTTTTGATTACGAGGAAATCCTATTACCACCGCAGCCACATTATTAGTCTTTAGCAGCGAAGCAAATTCTGTCGCCAGGTGTTCGCTAGCTTCAAAAGTTATGAGCGGAGCAGGAAAAGGAGTTTGCATATCTGCAATAGCAACGCCAATGCGCTTTTCTCCAATATCGAGAGCGATTATGTTACTGGCCACTGTTATTCTTGTCTACGTCGAGTTTAATAGTAATTCTATTTGCATTCGGCAATTTGCGTGCCCAGAACGGAGTAAGATTAATGTCGGTTCCTTTTACTCCCGGAAGATCTTGTAAATATGCCCGGGCTTCACCAAACTTTTTACCTTGAGTTTCTTCTTTCAACTTTTCGGTATCAAACTGAGGACCATATTGGGCTAGTGTTGAAATCTTGTACTTAGCTGTTTTGTCGGTGCCTTCAATTTTTTCCAGCTTAATGTCATTGATACCATTTTCATAGACTCGCTGCTGATCTTTATTTGACATTTGGGTGGTTACAAATGCATCGAGCGCCGCTCCAAGATCTTCGTTGGAAACGCCAAGAAGTGTGTAACGAGCTTCTGCGGTAAGTCGACCGTCGTTTGTTTCTGCACCAACTTCCGGTTCGCTCTTTATGTTCTCCAGTGTAATGGTAAATGAATCATCAAATATTTTGGTATTATCATTGAATTTACTCTTTAGCTCATCTTTGATAGCGTTGGTATCCTGCTGTTCAAGCTGAGCTCTGGCTTTATCTACATCCTCTTGCGATATAACCTTCACGATACGGCTGGTACCGCCGCTCATTTGTGCACCTCTACCTGTTACGGCACTAAAACCACCAACGCTATAATTTCGTGGACTCAAATTGTACTGATCGCCATTTGCCTGTGCTACCACAGTTGTACTACCGTTAAACTGGCAGGTACCGCCGCCGCCGCTTGGATTTGAAAGCGTAGTTGCCGATTGCGTAACGAAGCTCAGACCATTGGCCGTTACCGTTGTGCCTGCCGGAATACTCAGACCAAAAGTTGATGGACCACAGGTAGCAGAGAGTGTCATGTTACCACTAGCCTTTGTACCAAGGTCTTTCTGCCCGGTTGCTGCAAATGATTGCGTTAAGGTCTTTTTATTTTCCTGAAAACTTGCTTTTAGGTTGTAGGTTTCTGGATCAGAAGTTGTGGAGTTTGCATTAAAAGCAGCCTCGAACGCTACATCTACAGGAGTTGTTTCAGCTCTAATAACAATATTTGCTTTGGCTCTGCCGAAAATAACCAAAAAAATTATAATTAACAGTAATAATATGCCGCCCCCAATGAGCAGCTTCTTACGAAAATTATCAAAATTGGGAATCTTTTTATTATTTT
>CAZJDP010000152.1:0-1632 GCA_964544805.1 uncultured Candidatus Saccharibacteria bacterium | reverse complement strand
CGCGCAGTCTGGTTATGAAAAGCAAATAGTCTTTGCCGGTAGACTGCCCAGAAATCAACTGGGCTATGCCTACGAAGCGGCCGATATTTTTGCTTTTCCCTCTTTGACTGACACCCAGGGGCTGGTTTTAAATGAAGCGGCCCATGCCGGCCTGCCTATTGTCTGGTGCGATGAATTTGTTAATGGAGTTGTCAAAGACAAGATTAATGGTGTTTTAGCTAAGGACAACACTGCAAGTTTTTCGGCGGGCCTACTAAAGCTGCTGAACAATGAAAGCCGGCGCAAAAAATATGGCAAAAAAAGCCAGCTGCTTGCTAAGAACTATTCAGAAGAAAAAATGACCAAAGAGCTTGTAAATGTTTTAAAGCTTTTATAACTGGTTGGTTTTATTGCGGCCGTTTTGATCGCTAATTGTGCAGTCGCCTGCCCATAGGCCGGCATTGTTCGTTCTAGCCTCGGTTTGCAATTGTCTAAATTCTTCGGCCTTGGTGAACGGAAAGCTTAAATAAGCGAATCCGTAGCCTTGCTTGATAAGCTCGGCATTATATAATTGGCCGTCTTTGGTATAAATGTATCGTAGCAGCCGTTGGTAGCGGTCGCGGTTTTGGTTAAGCGGGTCTGGCTCTAGTTTTACTTCTTTACCAGCCAGCATTTTAGTAGTGTATTCACTAGCTTGCTGGCCGTAGCATTCCACCGGGCTGTTTGGCTTATGGGTTTCGGGCGTATCTACCCCTATCATTCTAACTTTTTCTTCCCGGCCATCCATATTAACTGCAATGGTATCACCGTCATATACTTTGCTGACAAAATAATACCCAGGGCTGGCTTTGGTTATAATAAGTTTATCGGTTTTTAGGTCTGTTTTTGGCAGAATAACATAAACTACCAACCAAATAATCACGGCCATTAGCCCAAGAAATAAATTTTTATATTTCATATAATGAACTACTATAAATAATTATGGACTTAATTCAAAAATACTTTGTCAATTTGAGCCAAAAACAAATAGCGCAATTTTCTGCTTTAGAAGAGTTGTACGGCAATTGGAACAAAAGCATTAATGTTATATCTAGAAAAGATATAGATAATTTATACGAACGGCATGTGCTTCATAGTTTAGCTATTGCCAAATTTATATCATTTAAGCCCGGTACAAAAGTTGCCGATTTAGGCACCGGTGGCGGATTTCCAGGCATTCCTTTAGCTATTTTGTTTCCAGATGTTAGCTTTTTATTAGTAGATTCTATTGGCAAGAAAGTAAAGGTTGTTGAGGAAGTATCAACGCAGCTTGGCCTCGGCAATGTAAAGGTTAAAAACCAGCGAATTGAAAATATACCGGGCAAATATGACTTTTTTGTCTCTAGAGCAGTCACTAGGCTAGATACGGCCTGGAGTTGGATATTTAATAAAATAGGTGATAATAACAAAAATGACTTAAAAAATGGCCTAATTTACTTAAAAGGCGGCGATATATCGACCGAAATTCCGAACAATGCTTTTATTCAAAAAGAGGCTGTGTCTACCTGGTTTACAGAGACATTCTTTGAAGATAAGGGCTTAGTATACATTACCAAAACATAAAAAAAGTCGAGGTTCCGCGTAGACCTCGACCTTTGTTGTTCGAAAGTTTTT
>CAZJDP010000151.1:0-1634 GCA_964544805.1 uncultured Candidatus Saccharibacteria bacterium | reverse complement strand
ACATGGGGCGCTTGGTGATAAACCTCAAGAAACATGTATCATCCAAACCGCTAAACAAAGCGAAACCGCTTCGGAGGTAGTTGATATGTCAGCTAGTAAAATTCCTGGTAATTCAATTGACAAAGATGTTTACGATGCGACTGGCGGTGATTATCCAAAAACAGTAGTTGCTGGTAAAAAGTATCAAGTCTGCGGAACGCCTGACGGAAGCCTTAGATTAGAAGAAATAAAATAATATTTGCATTATTTAATTATTGTTATATAATTATTTTAATGAAAATTTCAACTTTAGAGACTATTAAATCTAATAACAAAAATAAATGGACTGCTGCTGGTGCTGCTGCGCTGCTTGGTTTTTTAGCTCTTGCTAGCCAACAGCAAGCTGGCGAACAAATTATTAGTGTCGGAAATATTACCTGCAATGGAGCCGATCCTGTTCAAATTGAACAAAATACCCCAGTTGCCAATGTTGCCAGCTGGCATGAGGTGAAAATAGGTTTGACGGAATTAACTGACGAACAACAAAGAGATCTAAGAACAATTGTAATTAAAAGAATTATCGATGCCGAAACCGAGTCTGTTCTTTCTGAAAAGCCAACCGACAACGGCAATACTGAATTAGTTGTAAACCAAACAATTACCGCTAATTTGCCAGCAAAATGCGTAGTTTATAACTACCCTTTTTAAATAACAAAATTAATTATTTTGTTTTTAACAAAGACGACTTTTTTAATTGGCCGGTCTTTTATATTTGTGCTGACATTATTATTTTTTAAAGCTTCCGGCTCAACAATTGCTTGGTCCGCATCTAAAGGCATCTCTATTTCTCCTCTGACTTTGCCATTTACCATAACAGCAATTTTAACGCTTTTTTGGACCAAATATGCTTCGTCATGAACTGGCCATTCACTAATGTGAACAGATTCGGCGGCGCCAAGATTACTCCAGAGTTCTTCGGCTATATGCGGCGCAAAAGGAGCTAGTAATTGGGTCAGGGTCTTTAAGGCAAACTCCCATGAAGTATAAGAATTAAATTTATCTTTTTTATTGATTTCGTAAAGTTCGTTGGTAAACTTCATAAGCGCGGCAATGGCGGTATTAAAAGACATAGACTCAATATCTTGAGATACTTTTTTTATTGCCCGGTGAGTTGATGCTAGAATCTCCTGGGTATATTGGTCACTAGTAGCTTCTGGTTTGGCTTCGACGAACAGCTGCGTCAGGTTCCAAACTCTTTGTAAGAACTTATAAACGCCGGCTAGGCCTTCATTGCTCCACGGCGTCGACATATCAAACGGCGCCAAAAATAGGACTATCATTCGAAGCGAATCGGCGCCGTAACCTTGTTCAATAATATCTTCGGGCTTTATATCGTTGCCTTTGCTCTTGCTAATTTTTTGACCATCGGCAGCCAGTAGCATGCCTTGATTGCGGAGCGCCTTAAAAGGCTCGCCAAAATTAATTAAACCACTATCTTGCATAACTTTTGTCCACATTCGGGCATAAAGCAAGTGCATAACGGCATGTTCGGCTCCGCCCACATACAAATCGACCGGCAGCCAATAGTCGGCTAGCTCTTTGGCAAATGGTTGCTGGTTGTTTTTTGGATCGGCAAACCGTAAGAAATACCAGCT
>CAZJDP010000150.1:0-1658 GCA_964544805.1 uncultured Candidatus Saccharibacteria bacterium | reverse complement strand
ACAGCAGAAATAACACCAATAATTACGCCTAAAATAGCTCCCCAAACTCCGACAAGCTTACCTAATGACATAACTCCCACCTTATGCACTACTAATTTTTGCATAAATGCTCCTTTATTACTTAGTAAGTTAATTATTTACTATTTCTTAAATTTGCGCAATATATATTGTTAGTTAGTAATGGTTTCTTGATTTTGCATGGTAGTAATGCCAATTGATCGACTTAGGTTTATCGATAATGAATCTGGCTTGTCTATATCTTTTAAAATTACCTGGTGTTCACCGGGGCTGACAAATAAAGTAATGTCCCCATAGTTATTTTTCGCCGCATAGCCGCTCTGGGTAATCCGCGCCGATCTAATACTTTTGAGCGTATAAATTTCTTCGACATAGTTAGAAAAAAGCCCTTTAGTTTTGTGCTTAACTATTAGCGAATGCGGTGTTATAAAGTATTTAATGCCTTGCCATTGGTACCATAAGGCCGAAGCAAACAGTAAATAAACTAGGCAAAAAATAATTCCGGTTACCAGTATGTCTAGAATTTCATTGGCATTGATAAACCTAGATAGGTTAAATATCATAACAGTTACCAGTAGGCCTAAAGCAACAAATGATATTGAAAACATTTTGATTCTAAATTCAAAGGCTTTGGGGCTTCTTAATATTTCTTTTGATTGGTCCATTTGAATAAATTATATATTAATACTTATATTTAGTTAAAAATATATATTTACCTGAGTTTAATTTGAGAATATAATCACCACTATAAACGAACTATAAGGAGGACTTATAATATGTGGTTTGCACAAGACGCAGTAACAACATACACATATACAACTACAACAAACGATGCGGCAGGAGCCGGTTTATTCGCCGGGGTTATGCTTATTTGGTTACTATTAATGGTAGCGTTATTTGTAGTACAAGTAATAGCATTCTGGAAAATTTTTGTAAAAGCAGGAGTAGAAGGCTGGAAGGCTATTATTCCTTTTTACAACTACTGGGTGCTTTGCGAAATAGTTGGCAAGCCAGGCTGGTGGGGCTTAACTCCTATTCTTATGGCTATTCCAATTGTTAATTTTATTGCCTGGATTCCTGTAGTGATATTATTTGTAATTATTTCACTAGAACTTGGCAAAGCTTTTGGTAAAGATACTGTCTGGAGTGTGTTCCTGCTTATTCTCTTTAGCTTAATTGGAATTTTAATCTTAGGATTTGGTTCCGATAAGTATCAAGGCCCGCTAGCTGCTAAAACACCTGAAGCACCAGCTCCTCAGGCATAAATTACTAGCAATTAAAAAATCAGCCCTTTTGAATAGGGCTGATTTTTATTTGTATGAACTTTTTTAAACAGCTGGAGTATTTGTGTTTGCTGGCTTTTCAAAAGGCGTGCCCCATTTTTCAATTTCTTGGCTCTTGGTATTAAGAACCTGAAAAATTAAGCCGATGATACCAACTAAAGCCGCAAATATACTCCACAATATAGATACGCTAATTTTGCTGGTATCTATATAACTTAAGCTTTCTGGATTAATTTTGTTTATAGCAATTAAAAAGCCCACAAAAATTGATACAGAACCTGCAAAAGCGGTAGTTATTATCAAGTAATATTTAGGAGCATTAATAACAATTGCTAAAATAGCAAAAATTACACCGAT
>CAZJDP010000149.1:0-1672 GCA_964544805.1 uncultured Candidatus Saccharibacteria bacterium | reverse complement strand
TGATCCACCACTTGTGTGGACTTTGAGTTTCATGAAAGATATTGTAGCAGATTAAAGTTCACCGAGTTTTTCTTTACGTGCAGCTTCCTGTTCAACAAGATTCAAAAAGCGTTCAGTAGAAGAAATACGTCTGTGTCCCACAACATGAGCGATATATTCGAGAGTTGCACCCTGGGTGAGTTGATGTGCAATAAATGTATTTCTCAAATCATTGACTGTCGCATGTTCAATCCCAACTTCCTGAAAACAACGGTCAATGATCTGACGGATGTTTCTAATAAGAAGTGGATTCCCAGTACGAGTTATAAAAACATTATGATTTTCTGTACCATTCCCACGTGTGGTTATATATTGTTCTAAAGCTTTCTTTGCAGCTTTATTCAAAGGTACTTCACGCTCAATATTTTTACCATATTGTCTTATATAGAGTTTTTCATCATGAATATCATCGACTTGGAGAGAGGCAAGCTCACCGATTTTTATACCAGTCTGCAAGAGTACTTCAACAAGTGCATACGTACGGATATCTTCTTTTGCGACATCTCGAAGTGCTCGATATTCAAGTTTACTTAAAATACGAGGTGGTGTTTGCGTATATTTTGGATGAGAAATATCAAAAGCAGGATTTGCTGAAATAACTCCTTCATGTTTCAAAAATCGAAAGAATGTACGAATAGAGTTCAATTTACGTGAAGCTGATTTTTTTGTGTATTGGTTGCCAAGAAGACTCTGGATAAAACCTTCAATATCTTCTTTTTTGACATCACGAATGTCAGACTTCTCCACAGAGGCGAGATAGCCTACAAACTGTTCAATATCCTTTTTATAGGCTACAACCGTAAATTTTGATTTTCCTTGTTCTTTCAAGAATGCAATAAAGCGTTCCAAAAGTTTTGGAAGAAAATATTCATCCATATAAGCCTATAATATAACACACTCATTGTTAAAATACAAGTACTTATGACTTGTTTGTGTATTATATAAGTATTAATAGGGATTATACATCACTTTCTTTAAAATTCGTAAGAAACGAATTACTCACTTTAATAAGATAGTTTTTTTAAAGTAAATCAGATACAATAGATACTCGTTATAATTTTTCGTATATTTTGTATGGCGACCATTCATGCAGATCTTGGATCTTTCGAACAGGAAGTTGTAAATTATAAAGGTGTTGTTTTGGTGGACTTTTATGCTGAATGGTGTGGCCCATGCAAAGCTGTCGCTCCAATTATTGATACTCTTTCTGAAGAACAGAAAGATGTCAAATTTGTAAAAGTAGATGTCGACGCCAATCAAGATCTTGCAGGTCAATATTCAATTTTTTCAATTCCAACCTTCCTTATCTTCAAAAATGGCAAGGTAGAAAGCCAATTTGTAGGGGCTCATAGCAAAGAAGGTTTTGTCGAAGAGATCGAAAAGGCAAAAAAAGCGTAAAAATTTATCTTTTTAAAACTCGTACGACTTTCCCGTGAATGGTTTTTAAGGCGATATGTGCTTGACCTAGTAAATAGACGCCAAGTTCTGAAAGCCATCTCCATGATGAAGTATACGGTTTTTCAAGTCCCTCAATGATTTCCTCATCGCTTATCGGAAGCTGTACTTTTTGTAATGGAGAGAGTTTTGACGTATCCACGACCTGTAACCCTGCTTTTTTGAGTTGTGGATCAAG
>CAZJDP010000148.1:0-1673 GCA_964544805.1 uncultured Candidatus Saccharibacteria bacterium | reverse complement strand
CCATTTTGATTAGTTCTCGAGCTGATTTCTCGAAATTTTCCGGGTCTTTACCCCATATTTGGGCTATAACCTTGTTATCTTTGTCATCGTATCTTGTTCTTGTGTATGTGGCTTTTCTACCTACACCTTGCATTCCGTCGGCATTTATAAACTCTGTCATAAAGAAATCAGGCGTAGAACAGCTAGCAACAATCTGCCGAAATACAGTATCCGTGACATCATCCATCGGAGCAAGTATATTGAAAACCTGATTCATTGCTTAATATTTTAACTTAAATTACCAAGTTTATGGTGAAGGTGAAAAATCTCAGGAAAATCAACACCCAGGTTGAGAACCTCAGTACTTAAGCCAATTCCAGGAAAAGCAGCAACGACTGCGGCATGTCTTGGCGCCCAGTGTTTTATTCTTCTTTCTTGCTCTGCTAGCGTCGCCTGTAACGCAACCACACCATCATATGATATTAAATCTTGTGGGTTTTCAGATGTAAAATTACCAAAATCTAATAAATTTCGGCCAATTCCCTTCGCTATTCTCTCAATCTGATGATGTAGTTCAACACCATGATCTTCACCTTTTACATCAATATCTACAGGATGCTGTAAACAATATCCATAATCTGCAATAGCATCCGCAGCATATACCATAAAACCATCTGGTAGTACTTCAGCTTCACGTCCTTCAGAAATTTGAGCAATTCTGCCTAAGGTATTTTCAACTACGTCTAGACGCATCACCGCAGTAGACCAGAACAACGCAGTCGCAAGTTCAGCACTTTCAGCAATATGATTTTTATGTCTTATTTCCTTGGATTCTAAATCATCTCCGATTTCTATTTTGTCTTTGATGACAGGGTTTTTTATCGCAGCCCTAGACACATATGATGATGCTCCGTTTTGTGAAGGGAAAAATTGATAATATCCAGTTATATCATCTAGCACCGGACGCCTATAGATTTTCGCCTGCCAATCTGCTAACTCGAGTAACCCCGTGGCATCCAGCTGCGGTAATTCTGCCGGTGTCTCTCCCCACTCACGATATTTTGCAAAAGGAAAATCAGGCTGTCTCATTTCACTGAATTCTTTCTGTGTTTAATTATTTGATTTTCTTGCTTTCTTAACTGCTTTTTCAGATCAGCTCTGTTTTTTGCGCCTTTTGCATCAGCAAATTTAGCGATAAAATCGACATAGTCACCATGAACTTTTGCCTTATATTCATCTTCGCTTTGAGGATTTGCTTCAATCATTTGTTTTAACCCATGAGCCCGTGCAAATGCTTGTTTTGCTCTTAACTCATGTCTAGCTCTTGCATCCTGAGATCTACCTACAACTGAATCAACACTGTCGTATCGCCTTTCTAAAGGCCGTCTTAGTTGTGGAGAGTATTCACTTGTTGCCGCATGCTCAAACCCACCTAACATACTAATTTTTCCCAACTCGTCCAATGTATCTTTTAGCCCACCAATGCGCTCAAGAAGAGAAACGGACGGACCATCTGCTAAATCGGCTTTTAGCTCAAACGACATTGGATCGATTGGCAACAAAGTACCACCGAAAGGAGTTGCTTCAAAAAATGTTCCCTGGTCAGCAATATTTGATATTTTTTTAGGTGACATAATAATATATTATATCACGATTATGCTTCAGGTGCAACAGATAGCCTCTCTTGTGCTAAG
>CAZJDP010000147.1:0-1680 GCA_964544805.1 uncultured Candidatus Saccharibacteria bacterium | reverse complement strand
CAGCGTTAGTATATGTCAAGCAAATAATTAAAGCCTAAATACTAAAATTACTATAGAAATAAACAAAAGACCCTGGGACATAAAAACCAGGGTCTTTTTTTGCGGTATCTAAAAGCTACTGAAAGACATGTCACTTATTTAGGTCGTTCATTTAGCACCGTTTGTATTGTACAATTATATAGTCTTACTTTTATCAACAACCAGAAGCGCTTTTTGCGGTTCGCTGTCAAAAACGGCACCGCATAAACATTCAGCGAATGCTGGTTGTGAATGGAAGTAAGACACCTTGCGGTGTCGTTTTTTAATTTGCTGAGAAAAACAGGAAAGGGACAACAAGCATGACTTGGATAATATTAGCAGTTTTATTAGTTATAGGCTTTGTGATATATCGGCAGGTGCGTCTTTTAATGCTTGATATACAGATAGCGCGAGCAAGACGAGATCAGCTATTCAAAAAAGCTTGGGCACAAATCCCATTCTATGAAGCCAGCACGCCCCTACGCATGGCTTTTAGTGAAATATTTACTAAAAGTGCATATAGAAGAAATTTTGATACACATTTTAATATTTATATAAAACATGCTTTGAATGCAGATGATCGACTTGATCCAAGAGTGGTAGGGCTGTATTCAAAACAGCTAATGGAAAATTTGCCCGGTATAAGTGGAATGTCTTTAGATATGAGTACGGATACAGCTGTAGGCAGCGGCTTCCCTAATGAATCAGGGATGTTTTTGTCAGCAGTGCTTTATGCACTGATAGTTACCCAAGACAAGGGAATGAATATAAAAAAGAAGCTTATGCTTGGTAAAAACAACCAAGCTGGCAACGACATGTATTTACAGAAAAAAACAGACCGTGAATACTTTGAATACATTAACAAAGAATATCTAAATTTTTGCATGTTAGTTGGAATTATAGAGCCACGCAAAGCTGCTTTAATTGAAATAGTGGCCGGATACTTATTAACAGAATAAATTATTAAGTTATTACTGTTTAAGTTTTTTAAATAAAAATTATAAAAACTATTTTAATGTACTACACATAACAAATTCTATACCTACAACACCATTTTCATACTGCTTATCAATAGAGTAAAATTCGTTAATTTGGTTCTCTAGCCACTCAACACTTTCACCGCCAAATTTTTGTGGATTGTTATGTGAGAAAAGTTCATTAAATGTATGATAACGAAGTAATCCGATAACCTTAACTAATACAGATTGTTCGGTGTTTTCTCGATTAGTAAAAATTATGCTGTCACCAAGTTGAATAAGTTGACGCTTTTGGTCAAATAAACGCGCTTCAATAGTTTTCTTCCCAGAAACAATTGCATTAAAAGGAACTCTAGCTAGATTTAGCTGGTGGGTTTTCATATCTGCAACTATAACATTTTTAAATTATTAAGGATTAAATTATTAATATATTACACAAGAAGAGGGTTGAATGTTAAACAAAATACCCATGCCACACAGCATGGGTATTTTGTTTGGTCAGCATGGGAGAGGACTAGCGGATAAATCCTTCTCCGCTCCTTAGTGCTCGGTGCAAGCACCTGCGCGCTAAGTCGCTTCACGACCTCCCGCTCTCTTTGCTCGCTCGCAAGGTTCTTCATTCTCTCTCGCCAAACAAAAACCGCCCCATTTTTGGGACGGCCTTTGTTTGGTACGCGAGAGAGGA
>CAZJDP010000146.1:0-1687 GCA_964544805.1 uncultured Candidatus Saccharibacteria bacterium | reverse complement strand
CAAAGATCATATAACGAGATAAAAATATTGGTTGAATAAATGAGAGCAAAAACATCACAAGTATAGGGAAAAACGAGATGATTGAGATGTAGCTTAAATTAACAATTTTAGTATTCCGCTTGATCGTAAAGACGAGAAAAATAAAGACTATCAGTAGAGGCCAAAGAGAAATAAGTGTGTTTTGTAAAGAAGAACTTTGGAAACCAAAGATAAAGTTGACAAAGGTCTGAAAAATATTGTAGCTCGTTGGTCTTGCAATTAAAGGTTTCATATTTGAAGCTGATCCAAGTGAAATGACATATGTTAGCCATGGACTTAATGAGAGGAGTGAAAGGAGAGCTAATCCGATAAAGCTAAGTACTTTAGGATTGATAACTGTCTTTACTACATTTGTAAAGTTAAAATCATGTTTTTTAATTTCACTTATAATTGTGTTAAAAATAAAATAGAGTGTTTGAGTGAAGAGGAAGAAAATAAAAAAATAGTGGGTATACAGACCGAGAATTGAACTGAGTAAAAATCCAAGTTTGCCTTCCCTCAGCTGTGTTCGTAAAAGCCGACCGAAGTAGAGATGGCTGAGTGTAGTCGCAAGAATGAGAAGGGTATAAGTACGTGCCTCAGCGGTATACCATACAATAAATGGTGAAAGACAGTATAGACAGACGGTTGTTATTGCAACTTCCTCATTACTTGATTCTTCCGTAAACTTAAAAAGGACTGGAATACTGAGCATAAAAAATATGAGAGAGAGGAGTCGGACTATAAAAATTTTTGTCCCTAAAAGTTGAATCCAGAAATGAAGAATGAGAATATAGAGAGGGGTATTAACATCTTGGCCCATGATATGGAGTAATGTGCCAACAGGTTTCGTTGCAAACCAAATAGACTGTGCTTCATCTAAACGAATTGATTGAGTAGCCGCAAGGTAGAGACTGACTAAAAAAGAGGTGAAAATGACTATATAAAGAATTATTTTTGATGACACTATTAATACAATTTCTAATTTCTAAAATATTATGGGCGTATACTATACGCCCCTACACATCATTAATTAGCCCTGCGCAATTGGTAATTATTTGAAAACAAGCGTTGCCACAGTTTTTTCCAGTTATATGCTGCCCGGATAAAGGGGACAAACATACAAATATTTAAAGACGCCCGCGCAATATTAGTCATCACTGATGGATTCACACCTTCCCGATTAATACCTATTGCGGACGCGATAACTGTCGCAATAATATAAAACAAATGAGGGTAAACAAGGAATAAGAAATTTCCTTCTTGGGCTTGTTTAGGAGTAACAGCAAATCCCATTTTTTGTTTTAACAGTCAAGCGGTTTTCCAAACTTTTTTGATAGAAAGTGCAAACCGCGCTATCATGCAGACTTACGAATCATCTTTTCCGCAAGAATCCTAGCAAGAGCTAGTGCTTCGTCGCGATTTTGGACCTGATTTTCCAATTGAGCTATCTCAAGTTCTTCAAGAACTGCCTTGAATTCGCCACAGGGTTTATACCCCAAAGCAATTAGGTCTCGCCCCATGACAAACGGGATAGGCTTCGCAACTTCCTTAGGCATAGATAGATAGTCCATCCTTACAAAGTTGTAGCCATCCAGATTGGAATGAGACCCCAGACAGTCCAAACGATTCAGTTCCAGCAAATCTTCGAAGTAAGGCTTGGCGTAGA
>CAZJDP010000145.1:0-1699 GCA_964544805.1 uncultured Candidatus Saccharibacteria bacterium | reverse complement strand
GGCTTCGACACTAAATAAACCAAAAATATTTTTTCTAGAAGAACCTAGCGCCCTGTAAAGACCAATTTCTTTAGTTCTTTCCAGTACAGCCATGAACAGGGTGTTAATAACCCCAACTAGAGCTGCCAATATCGCAATTCCGCTAAATGCCCCAAGGGCAACCTGGATTCCAGTAATAATACTGTTTAAGGTATTGTTAATGTCAGCTATACTGCTTGCTTCGTAGCCGTTTTTTGCTAAGTTATCTTTTAAGATATTTTCATTAAAACCGTCTTTCTTAGAAGCAAAAATTGCATAAAACTGAAGCTGACCAAACGGCGCCTGAGCGGTAGAAATATCTTTTGCATCGCTTTCAGATAATTTTATTGGTTGATCGATAATTGTTGGCTCAAAAACTCCTTTAACGGTAAATTCTTTCGTAACCAATTGGCCTGCAGCAGTTTTATATGTCATCTTTACTGTTTTTCCAACTGCATCAGTCGAGTCATTGGCTCCTACCGCGCTATCAAATTTTCTAGAAATTATTATTTCACCAGAATCATTACTTGAAATATCGTTTCCATATACTATTTTCATAGGTAAATCTTGAAACCGCATTTCAACAGGTGCATTGTACTGCTTGCCCGAACTATTAGTAAGATATTCAAAGTTTGGTTGATAGGGAAGAACAACTCCACTAACACCCTCAGTTTGTTTTATTTTGTCAATATCTTGCTGTTTTAATAATAACTGATCAAAATTGCCGGCATTGGCCGTAGATTCACCGCTGTATTCAACAGGCTCGCCACTACCAAAGCCACCGCTAAAATTATTAGCATTCTTTTTATTTACCTGGTACAAATTAATGTTATCAAATGTCCCTAACTGAGATGATATATAATTCTTTACTCCTTGGCCAAGCCCTAGGCTTAGTGCCAAGGTAAATGTTCCAATAGAAATAGCCAGCAGCGTTAAAAATGTCCGAAGTTTAGAACGGCCCAAATTTTTATTGGCGGTTTTTAGAACATCTAAAACCCTCATTTAGCCGCTCCTTTTTTAATAGATTCTACCTGGCCGTCTTTTATAGTAATAACCGTCTGGCATTTTTTAGCTATGTCTTTATCATGAGTAACAATTACTAAAGTTGTACCAAGTCTATTATTTAAATTAAAAAGCAAATCTTCTACTATTTGCCCGTTTTCGGAATCTAAATTACCGGTCGGTTCATCGGCAATTAAAAGGGAAGGCTTATTAATTAAAGCCCTGGCTATGGCTACCCGCTGTTTTTGCCCGCCAGATAAGTCATTAGCTTTGCTTTTTGCCCTATCAGACAGCCCAACAAGCTCTAATGACTTCATGGCTTGGTTGTTTCTGTACTTTTTTGTTTTTCCGGCTATTTTTAGAGGCAATGCCACATTTTCTAACACTGAGTCTTGAGGCTGTAAAAAGAACTGCTGAAATATAATGCCCACCTTTTCACTGCGCCATTTATTGGTTTTTACATCTTTGATTATATTTTTGTTGTTGAAGATAACTTCGCCACTAGTCGGCTTATCTAAACCTATAAGTAAATGAAGTAGAGTGCTTTTTCCAGAACCGCTCTTACCAACAATAGCTGTAGTTGAGCCTTCTTGTATTTCTATATTTACATCTTTAAGGGCAAAAAATATGTTATCTTTTTTGCCGTAACTTTTAACCAGATTTTTTGCTTGCAACATTA
>CAZJDP010000144.1:0-1703 GCA_964544805.1 uncultured Candidatus Saccharibacteria bacterium | reverse complement strand
GTGCCTATAACAAGTGCAATAAAAGCACCTCTAGAAAATGTCAGCCCAATAGCTAAAGAGCTTAAAATTAATGACAACACAGACAATTTAGATTTATTTTTAACAAAGCTATAAAAACTAATAAAAACAAAAGGCAACAGGCTGTTCGCTAAAAATTGAGGTTCTGCACTGAATAAATTAACCCTGGGAAAACCAAAAACTGTGCTTACGCAGTTTTTGCACAATATACCAAAATCTTCGGTGGTAAATGAATTAACAACAAATTGCACAATAGCTAATAATGAAAAAACAAGACTGGCTATTAGTGCATAGCGAAAAACCTGCAGCCAATTAATTTTTTTGCCGCCATTAAATATAAAACTCCAAACAGAAACTAAAAGTAAAAGTAGCATTATTACGGACGAGCCAAGCAACAGCCATCTTGATTTATCTATTGCAAAAAAACCGCCCAAGACAATAGACAATAAAATTAAACCTATGCCGATTAGAACTGGTTTATTTTTCTTTAAAAAAATATAGTCTTTATTCCAAAAAAACAGGGCAATAAATACTATGGCTAAAAGTTGATAAAGTCCAATTCTAAAAGAGGTAAAATTGAACAAAGGTACGGCAATAGAAGGATATTTTGACAGAGGTGCCAATATAATTAATGTAATAAACAAAGCATATTTTATTTTGAATAGATTTATGTGTTGCAACATGTACCTGTAATTATACAGCTTTATTTTGCTTATCTTTACTATAGTGCTACTATATAAATAAGAACAAATTACAAACAAAAAATATGGTAATAAAAAAGAAGACTAAAAAATTGTTCTTGCAGATAGCAGAGTATATGACAGCCGGAGGCGCCTGGTTTTGGAGCGCCTATATTATAACCTTGTTACTTGATCCGGTTATAGGCCTAGTGTGGGCTAATATTTTTGGTAATTTAGTTGGCGTAGTAATAAATTATTATTTATCTGCTTATTGGGTTTTTAAGACCAACAATAAAAAACATGCCGTTCATGCTTCATGGAAGTACATTGTTTTTACTGCTATTAATTTTGTTCTGAGCGCTTATATGCTTAAAGCGCTCCGTTCCATAGGTATTGAACCGGCAATAGGCCAGTTTATATCGGCTGGGTTTTTTACAGTCTGGAACTTTGTTTGGTATAAAAACTGGGTATTTAAAGCGACTCCGTATGCAAGAAGGATAAGGCATCATGTCTGAAGCAACTGTAGTTAGGCCTACCATGCGCCAAAAACAGCTTTTGCAGTTTATAGCAGAATTTATTGCTGAACATGGCTACAGCCCAAGCTACCGCGAAATTATGCGTGGCTGCGGCTATACTTCTGTCGCTACGGTTGCGCTGCACATAAACAGCCTTATTAGCAGGGGCCATTTGGTTAAAAGAAACAATTCCGCCAGGTCGCTTGAGGTAATTAATATAGATTTAGACGACCCTGTCGTTGATCCGAGTGATATTAAGTCTGGCGATGAAAAATGGTTAGTAAAAATTATTGACGCAAAATTTAAAATAGCCGAAGAACAGAATTATATAGAACAGCAAGAAATGGATAGCCTGTATGTGCTTGTTGGCGCCTTAAGAGTTTTAGGGCTCGATGGAGCATATTCTAGTTTTTTACCCAGAATTGCAGAAGTTAGAGAAAAAGTTAAATAAAAACCCGCCTAGAGGAAAATAAACTAAGGCGGGTAGTTA
>CAZJDP010000143.1:0-1720 GCA_964544805.1 uncultured Candidatus Saccharibacteria bacterium | reverse complement strand
ATTAATATTACAGAGGTAGCGACAATCTATACAGCCTACCTGGCTTTGG
Organism: uncultured Candidatus Saccharibacteria bacterium; assembly: GCA_964544805.1. Lineage (GTDB taxonomy): Bacteria > Patescibacteriota > Saccharimonadia > Saccharimonadales > CAIOMD01 > DALYDK01. The sequence continues at coordinate 1,671 of CAZJDP010000143.1, read as the reverse complement.
GTCAAACTATTAATCCAGGGGCTGTTATATTGGCATATTCGGTTGCTAGTTTTGCCGGCCTTGTGTCTGTGCTCCCGGGCGGTATAGGTATTTATGAAGCACTGATGACTGCCACACTTGCCAGCGCCGGCGTACCAAGCGCTTTAGCTTTATCGGCAACATTAATTTATCGTATTTTCACAATTATTATTTTTATTCCAATTGGCTTTATTTTGTATCAAATTGCTATTAGAAAAGGACAGGCGGTTAAAGTTGAACGATCAAAAGCAAATATTCAGTCCAACTGATTTTGTAGCCATAACGAATCAAATTTTAGATACGGCTTTTGGATTTTCTTATTTAGAAGGAGAAGTAGCAAATTTTCGCATAAGCAAAAATAAATGGGTTTATTTCGATTTGAAAGATGAATTTAGCAAGGTTCAGTGTTTTGGCAGCGTTTATTATTTGCCCGGTGTTATTGAAGATGGTATGAAAATTATTGTTGGCGGCCGGCCGGCGCTCCATAATCAATTTGGTTTTAGTATTAATTTTCAGTCACTAGCTCCTAGCGGCGAGGGCAGTATTAAAAAGGCATTTGACCTGCTAAAAGCTAAGCTTGAAAAAGAAGGCTTGTTTGAGGTTTCCAGAAAAAGGCAGCTGCCATATCCGCCAAAAAAATAGCTTTGGTTACTTCTGTAGAATCGGCCGCATATGCCGATTTTATTAAAGTTTTAAGCAGCCGTTGGCCGTTCGTTACCATAGAAGTATACGATTGTTTAGTCCAGGGCGAGAACGCCCCGGCCCAACTAGCCCAGGCTATTACGGCTAGCAACGAGGAAGCAGAACTAGCCGATATTTTAGTGGTTACCAGGGGTGGCGGTTCGGCAGATGATCTTTCTGCTTTTAACGATGAAAGGGTGGTTAGAGCAGTGGCTGCTAGCCGGATTCCCAGCCTGGTAGCTATTGGCCACGAAGTTGATGAATCTTTAGCCGAACTGGCAGCAGATCTTAGGGCTAGCACTCCAAGCAATGCAGCAGAACTAATTGCTCCAGACAGCAATAGTGAACTAGCATTAATTAGGTCGGTAGATAGCAATATTTTAAATTATTACAAACAGCATTTAGATTTTGTCAGAACAAGCTTAGAAAATAATCAAAAACAATTGGTTCAAAAAATGCAGGAACTTATTACGGCCGAACGGCATAATTTACAAAATTCTCAACTGTTACTACAGTCATTAAATCCAAGCCGGGTGTTAAAAAAAGGCTATGCATTAGTTTATGCCCAGGATGGTAAGCAGCCACTCCAAAGCTCTAAGCAGCTTAATAAAAAAGATCAGTTAATAATTAAATTTTATGATGGCAAAGCATGTGCCGAAGTCAAGGAGGTTATAAATGACTAGCTTTAATTACAAACAAGCCAAAGAAAATTTAGATGAAATTCTAGCTTGGTTCGAAAGCCCGGATATTGATTTCGAGCAGGCTGACGCCAAATACAAACAAGCCAAGAAAATTATTGCTGAAATAGAAAAATACTTAAACAATAAAGAGCAAGAGCTAAAAATAAACATAAAAAAGTGATTATACTGCTAATTCTTTTATTTGTTATTCTAGCTTTTGGTTTTGTTATTATTTTTGGCGCGCCTTATTTGCCCACAATGAAACAGCAGCAACTGCAGGCTCTAGAACTAT
>CAZJDP010000142.1:0-1723 GCA_964544805.1 uncultured Candidatus Saccharibacteria bacterium | reverse complement strand
CGGTTTTTGCTATCCCGCTTCCCTGGCCTTCGACAAAAATTTCTGGATTACGGTCTTTCTTGTTTGTGCCTACGGTTATAGTGGTTTTTTCTGGGCTATATTTTATAGCATTATCAAGTAATATGACCAATACCTCAACTAGACTTGCATGATTAACTGATGCACAAATTTTACTGTCGGTTTGGTTTTTGATTAAAATGTGCTTTTTTCTGCGAGAGATAAAACTCTATCAATTGATTCTTGGGCAATATCTTGTATATTTTGCTTTTTAAGCACAAGGTGTTGGTCGCCTAATCTGGCGATTGTTAACAAATTGTCAGAGAGTTTTGTGAGAACATCAAGCTCTTCAAGATTGCTTTGAAGTAATTTACGAGCATCTTTATCAGATATTTTTGACTCCATCAGTGCAACTTCTATTTCGCTCTTCATGGCTGATATAGGAGTTCGTAATTCATGGCTTGCATCTGCAGTGAACCTTTCCAGTGAAGCGTGGGCTTCTTCTATTGGTTCTAAACTTCGGCGAGCGAGTATGTAGCTAATCCAGCCTCCGACAACCAAAACTCCTACATTGGTTATTAATAGCGCAATGAATACCTTGGCTCGTGCTTCATCAATAATAGATTTACTGCTTTCTAGTAGTTGTCGTTTTAGCCAGTTTGGTAAATCATTTGGAGCATTTATTATTAGCTGACTGTTCCTGCCGTATCCTCTGTCTAACTCTCTCGTTGCTAATAGGTATATGTTTATACTAAAGAAAATACTTATCCCCATAATTATCGATAAATATATTGCCGTCAGTCGAACTATTGCCTTTTTAAACACTAGTTAATTTCTCCGAACACATATCCAAAGCCTCGTCGGGTATGTATTAGTGTGGGTGATTTTGAGAAGGGTTTGTCAATCTTTGTGCGCAAATATCCAATATATACCTCGACAGTATTCGGTAGTATATCCGAATCATAATTCCAAACATGCTCCATTATGGCCTCCTTACTGAGGACTCGCCCTGGGTTGTTCATTAGATACTCTAAAAGCGCAAATTCCTTTTGAGATAATACTATTTGTTTTCCAGATCTTGTTACACTAAAGGTGTCTGGATCAAGTACCACATCTTTGTATGTTAGTTTAACATCTTGTGCTTGTTGGGGTCTTCTTAGTAATGCCCTAACTCGGGCGATTAGTTCAACAAAAGCAAATGGCTTAACGAGGTAGTCGTCAGCACCAGCATTTAGCCCTGCGGCTCGCTCCAAAACGTGATCTTTGGCAGTTAGCAACAGTACTGGAGTGTGGTTTCCCTCTTTACGGAGGGTCGTTAATATTTCTAAGCCATCCATGCCTGGCAACATCCTGTCTAGAATAATTAAGTCGTAATCGGTGTTTTTTGCAGTATTTAGTCCTTCTATCCCTTCATAGCAAACGTCAACAGCGTAGCTTTGGTTTTGTAGACCCTTGCGAACTGAATTAGCAATCTTATGATCATCTTCGATAATTAGAACACGCATAATATTAACATTATAGTGCTTCTTAGCTGAAAATATACTAAGAAACCACCGGAATATATTTATACAGGTGGCGCTAGAAAGTTAATACCCTCCTTTTAGATTACCTGATAATTAATACCATCTCTTATAGGTAGCTGATATATTAAATGAACAAAACGAATGGGGATATTATTTTGATTAGACCATTGTTTGATTTCTGCCCTCTAGTATAGGATTAGATT
>CAZJDP010000141.1:0-1736 GCA_964544805.1 uncultured Candidatus Saccharibacteria bacterium | reverse complement strand
ATTTGGTGATAATGTCTTGCATAGACATAGTTTGAGCGCCCCATGGATAAGAGTTATTAATTTTTCGATCATCAACCTGCACCGACATCGAATCATAAAATGTTGACCCCGGGTTTAAGGTGCCTTGGTTAAAAGCAGTGGACATAATAATTGGCTTCATAACCGAACCCGGCTCCCAGGCTCCAGATACGGCTTCATTAGTAAATACAGAAGCATCCGGCACTTTTTGATAATCTGCCGGATTATAGCTTGGATAGTTCGCCATTGCTTTTACCTGGCCATTATTTGCATCTAAAATCAAAGCCGTTGCACTGTTGGCTCTTGTTCTTGTTATGGCATCATTTAAAGCATCTTCAGTAAGTTTTTGCATACCAATATCTAAAGTTAAAACTACCGGCTTGCCGCTTTTTGGCTGTTTTTGAATATTGTCATTATTTATTGCCAGAGGTACACCATTTACATCTGTTATCGCCTTTAACTGGCCTTTCTCACCAGCCAGCTGTTTATCTAAAGCTTGTTCTATACCGTACTGGCCTACCTGGTCGTCATTGACAAATCCTAAAACCTGGGAAGCAAACTGACCCTGAGGATATGACCTAATACTGACTTCTTTATAGCCAATTCCCTTATCTTTTAAGGCCAAAATTGTATTTTTTTGAGCTTCGGTCGCTTTCTTGGCCAAAATGACGAATCGTTTTTTATCGTCTGCAATTTTTTGCTTAACCTGATCTTTTGGTTCGCCTGTTATTTCGGCAATAGCACTAGCAACTTTATCTTTGTCTTGGATCATTTTAGGGTCTGCGTATATTTCATATCTTACTTCGTTAAGTACAATAGGCACCTGTTTATCGCCGTCATAAGCATAAATTAAACCCCTTTTGGCGGGCAGCTGGTACTGTTTTTCATGTTCAGCTAGGGCTTGCCCGGAGTAATAATCGTGTTTGATTATTTGCACCATAAATAACCGGCCAATAACAAGTACACCGGCTAAAACTAAAAAGAATCTTAAAACAGCAGCTTTATTTCTGATGTTTACGGGTTTTTCTTGCCCTATTATGCCCCGTGAATTGTTTATTTTTACAAACTTCATTAACCCTTTTATTATACCACTTTATAGAAGTTAGAAGATTGAAAATTTTAAATAGAACTTTAACTTATTCTAGCTCTGAGCATCACTAAGCGGGTATGAATTTTGTCTATATTCCAAATTCCATATTCATTTACCAACTTAAGTAGTTTGAAAAATTAATTGTTAACAAACGCTGTAGGCTTAGTTGTCACCATATTCTGGGCAGTTTGGCTGTTCTTAATTCTTTCTAGGCTCTGCAGCCTTTGGGCGTCAACCTCTAAACTGGCATATTCTTCTTTTAGTTCTATTTGTTTATTACTAAGCTCACTTACCTTATAGCCCAATGCATTTGTTTTCGTTACTTGCGTTAAATAAACTAAGCCTAAAAGACATGCGACTAGAATCAAAACAATAATATTGGTAACCGGCCCAATAGAAGGCTTTGTTGTTCTGATACTAACCACATTACGGTTCCTTTGATAGGCACTCGATCGTGATATTGATACATTTTTTCCGTATGTCATAAATTTTTTGTATTTGTTTTTATTTTGGTGCTCTTTTGGGAGTTTGCATCCCAAAAGAGCTGCTTAGGTCAGAGCTTACAGTACATGTACTTGTACTTTGTGAGCTACCGACCGACCAGAGACTTTAATTCGCATCACTGGCC
>CAZJDP010000140.1:0-1739 GCA_964544805.1 uncultured Candidatus Saccharibacteria bacterium | reverse complement strand
TGCAAAAGCAATGTACGGAATTGTAAATAAGCTCGATGGTGAAAACGCTGAAAAACTTAGCGAAATAAATAAGGACCAAAGGGCACAGTTTTTAAGTTCTGCCTATGTATTTGGCGCAAGCGAATACGAAAAGGGTGGAAAAGCTAAGTCTGTCATAGAAGAATATAACCAAAAAGTTTATTCTATCCACGAAGCTGAAGACCATACAAGTAATTTTGCGCAAATATATTGGACATGTCGACAGTGGAGTTATGACTATTTCGATGAATTTTATAAAAAAATAGAAGTTGATAGCTTTAAGTACTACCCGGAAAGTGTTTGTACAAAGCCGGGTATTAAGCTAGTAAATACGGCTCTTGAAAATGGTTTATTTATAAAATCTGATGGGGCGGTTGTTTATCCAGAGGAAAAAAGTAGTTTACATACAAGGGTGTTTATTACAAGTGGCGGACTACCTACTTATGAAACTAAAGATCTAGGAGTTATTTATCTTGAACTTCAAGATTTTAACTTTGATCATCGAATATTAATTACCGGAAGAGACCAGGCGGAATATATGAAAGTTGTCTATTCGGCTGCAGGTGAATTAATGCCTCAAGTAAAAGGCAATATGACCAACTTATCTAACGGAATAATAAAGTTCGGTGATGGTAAAAAAATGAGCTCAAGACTGGGCAATGTTACTACGGCTCATGATGTAATTGACAATGTATCCGAAGTCGTTCAACAAACTTCAAGTAGCGAAGCCAATACAATAATGCTTGGTGCTATAAAGTATGAATTCTTAAAACATAAATTGGGCGGTGACATTGCGTTTGATCCAGAAGAGTCTGTGAGCCTACAGGGTAATAGTGGGCCATATTTACAATATGCACATGCTAGGGCAAGAAGTATTCTTGAAAAAGTTACAAAACAAGAACCAATTTCTGTAGATAATTTATTATTAAACCCTCAAGAAAGATTACTTGCCAGAAAACTAGGCCAATACCAGGATATACTTAATCAAGCAATTGAAAACTATGAAACTCATGTAATTTGTACATATTTATATGAGCTATCTCAGGTATTTAATAGATTTTACGAGAATAACCGCGTTGTTGGCGATGAGCGAGAAGCAATTAGAGCATATTTGGTTGAAAAATATGCAGATATCTTAAAAAACGGTCTAGAAATACTTGGCATAAAAGCCCCCAACAAGATGTAAACACCTCTGGGTTGATAGCTGGCAAAGCAAAGATTTATAATAATAAACAATGCTATACTTATTTAGAATAAAAAAATTGATTAAATTAATACTTCAAGAATATGAGAGCGTCACAGAAGAAGATGCTAGAAGAACAGAAGAGTATTACCATTTTCCAAGACAATCACTTATACAAAAAAGATTTAAAAATTACGATAGTAAAAAATTCAGCTATATACTTGCTATTGCTGAGTCTGAGGGGTACATAAAGGTCATTAAATATCCTGGGCATAGTACTATTTCGTCTAATCTATCTATATCCCCTACGATAGCAGTCACTAAATCAGGTATTAAACTGCTAACTCAAACTGCTTTTATTAATCTAGTGGTAAGCTCATTCAGTCCAGTTTTGAGCATTTTACTGGCGATAGCGGCATGTATTATTTCAATTATTGCCTTAATTAAAAACTAATACCATAATTGAACTTCATCAGTTCTGAAAAATAGTTGATAACTGATTAATGGAATTCCTCAGTAAAGCTTTCTTAATTCTGGA
>CAZJDP010000139.1:0-1740 GCA_964544805.1 uncultured Candidatus Saccharibacteria bacterium | reverse complement strand
GCCGCCAATAAACAAAATTTTGAAAAGGCAGCGCGAATAAGAAACCAGCTGAATGCATTAAAGGCATTGCAGGTTCAAATAATATTTGGCGATAAAGAAAACTTAGACTTATCCAAAGATCATGCCCTATATGAACTTACGCAGGTATTCGGTCTTAAACATGTTCCGAGGCGGATAGAGGGATATGATATTAGCCATATGAGCGGAACTGATACTGTTGCCAGTATGGTTGTTTTTAGCAACGGTATAAGCAACAAGTCTGCTTACCGTAAATTTAAAATGAATATTCCAGGCAATGATGATTTTGCCCATATGAATGAAGTGATTAAACGCAGGTTGTCTGAAAAAAATATAAAAGCTTGGGGCAAAGCTGATTTTATTTTAATTGACGGCGGCAAGGGGCAGCTTGCTGCAGCTATACAGGCAAGAGACGAGCTTGGCTACACAACTCCAATGATCGGTCTGGCTAAAAAATATGAAGATTTAGTAGTGAGCAAATCAGGAAGTAATGTAAATATCAACCTAGATTTTGTCAGAAAATTGGAAGGCATTCTATATGATGATTCAGAAAAATTCGTAAGAATATCTTTGCCGCATAACCGAAATATAATTAAACTTTTTCAAAGAATTAGAGACGAATCGCATAGATTTGCAGTAAGCTACCATAGTGTTTTAAAAAGCAGCCGACAAACAAAAAGTTTTTTGGATACGATACCTGGAATTGGACCTTCTACTAAAAAGAAATTACTTACTAAGTTTGGGTCAAAAAAGGCAATTTTGGATGCTTCAGCCGAAGAGCTAATACCAATTATTGGTAAATCTAAAACCCAGTCTTTACATAGATATAAAAAAGTTGTTTAATTGGCAGGTGAGTTTAACGAAGAATTTTTTTGTTAATAACCGGGCCAGGCTTAAAGAACTTCATCCAAATAGTTTGATAGTAATTGCTGGCAATACGCCCATGCAAAGATCAGGCGATGCTTGCTATCCTTTCCGGCAAGACAGTAATTTTTGGTATCTTACCGGTATAGATGAGCCAAACTTACTGCTTGTCATGGATACCAAATACAACCGCGAATTTATTGTCTACAAAAAAAAGCCAAAAGAAGTATTAATTTTTGAAGGCGATTATGACTTTAAAAATTATGAAGCAACTAGCGGGGTTAAGCATTTTGCTACAGCTTCTGAAACGATTAAGTTATTTTCAGGCGACAATGATTTTGAAAAAATATACCTCAATCTTGCTAAGAAACGGTGGGGCATAGGCGTTAATCCATTTAGAAGGTTCGCTCAAAAAGAACTAAAGAAATACACTAACAAAATTAGTGATATCCGGCCCTCTATGGACAGCCTTAGAATGATTAAACAGCCTTGTGAAATAGAATTAATAAAAAAAGCCAGCGATATTACTAAACAAGTTTTAAATTTTGTACAATCAGAAATTATTCCTACTGCTAAAAGTGAATGCGATATAGCTAGGGCAATAGATATTGAGTTTATCAAAAAAGGTGTGGCCCATGCCTATGAACCAATTATTGCCGCTGGCAAAAATGGTCTAACTTTACATTATGCTAAAAATAACGGCCCAATCAGTGCATTCTCTAAAACTGTTTTACTAGATGTTGGCGCAGAATATAATCACTATGCATCCGATATATCGCGGACCGTTGTTATTAATACTGACCCCCATGCGATTAACTTAATTGGCTCATTTAGCGAAGCACAAGCTGCTATAATTGA
>CAZJDP010000138.1:0-1771 GCA_964544805.1 uncultured Candidatus Saccharibacteria bacterium | reverse complement strand
GCCAATTTATGGCTTAAAGTACCCACTGGGGGCGGAAAAACTCTGCTGGCATGCCACAGCATAAGCGCAATTAGCGAACATTATTTAAATAAGCAAACAGGGCTGGTCGTTTGGGTTGTACCAAGTACCCAAATATACCGGCAAACTTTAGCTAATTTACAAAACAAGCAACACCCGTATAGGCAAACTCTAGATATTGCCAGTGCCGGCAAGGTACTAATTGTAGAAAAAACCGATAAATTCACACTAGACGATGTAGCTACCCACTTAGTTATATTGGTAGTGATGATGCAATCGACAAGTAAAGTTACTAAAGAAACCTTAAAGTTTTACAGAGACAGTACTGGCTACACAACATTCTTTCCAGCAGAAGACGCATATAAAGACCACGATGATTTAATTGCCAAATACACCAACTTAGATTATTTCGAGCCGGACTGGGGCGTTGGCGGCAAGGTTGCTAAAACCTCTTTAGGCAATGTACTTAGAGTGTCAAACCCTATAGTTATTGTAGATGAAGGCCAGCGGGCTATGAGCGGCCTGGCCAGAGAAACCCTGCTTGGCTTTAATCCGAGTTTTATGCTTGAGCTATCGGCTACTCCGCCTAATGAAGTTAATTGTTTAGTCAGCGTAAGCGGTAAAGCATTAAACGACGAACAAATGATTAAGCTAGACTTAAATGTAACCAACAAATATTCTACCAATTGGCAACAAACAGTCAGAGCATCAAAAGATAAGCGCGATGAAATAGAAAAAGAAGCAGTGTCGTATCAACAAAATACCGGCAAATATATTAGGCCGATTATGCTAGTGCAAGTAGAACGGACCGGCAAAGATCAAATAGACGAAAACTACATACACGCCGAACATGTCAAAGAATATTTACATACAAAACTAGGCGTGCCGCTGCGCGAAATTACCATAAAAAGCAGCGAAAAAGACGATATTGAAGGCATAGATTTATTATCTGATACTTGCCCAATAAGATACATAATTACCAAACAGGCGCTCCAAGAAGGCTGGGATTGTAGTTTTGCCTATGTACTTTGTGTTTTGGGCGCCAGCAAAAGCGCCACAAGCCTAACCCAGTTGGTTGGTAGAATATTACGACAGCCATATGCCAGTAAAACGGGCATTAAAAACCTAGATGAAAGCTTTGTTTTTGCATACCAGCAAAATACACATGAACTTGTTGGTTCAATAAAAAAGAACCTGGAAAGCGAAGGCCTGGGCGACATACTAAGCCAGCTAAGATTTAATAATTCAAAAACAGATAACCCCGAAATGCTAGACGAGGTAAACGCAAAAGTTAGGCCTGAATTTAAAAAATCTGTAGAAAACTTATATTTGCCGTTATTTGCCGTTAACGATAAAGGCAAATGGCGTGAATATAACTATAAAAGAGATTTACTTACTAAAATAGATTTTTCAAAAATCAATTTAAGCGGGTTAGACAGCGTTGTTCTGTCTAGCAAAGAAAAAGACGATGAAATTTACGCTGTTGGCTATGGCGATAGAAAAGACTTAAGAGCAGTCCAGGTAGGCGAAATAACTTACGACTCCGATTTAGATAAAGCAGAATTCACCCGCCGGATTTTAGATATATTACCCAATCCTTGGCTGGCATATGAAGTTGTAGAAAAATCTCAAAAAATCCTTTTAAAAAAATATAACAAAGAAATATTGGCCGGCAACAGGGCTTATATTTTAGAAATGCTCAGGCAGTTGCTTAGAGCCCAATTAGACGAACTTTCGAAAAAAGTTTTTATAG
>CAZJDP010000137.1:0-1777 GCA_964544805.1 uncultured Candidatus Saccharibacteria bacterium | reverse complement strand
CTTCCCGTTTCTGAACATCTATTTTTTAAACGAGTCGGGCTTGAGTTACGAGGCAACTTGGCTAAGCCTTCGCTGTCGCCGAGTTTTTTAAGCTCGGACCGTTTTGCAGCATATTTTTCGTACATTTCTCGTCGCTTTTTATCGCGAGCAATTATTGATTTCTTTGCCACGGTACTTACGCCTTCCTTTCTTTTTCAAACGGCATACCAAATTTCATTAGTAATGCCTTGCTAGCTTCCGCTGAGCCTGAATTTGCTATTACAAAATTAACCTGTAAGCCATGTAGTATAGTAGTTTCTTCAAAACTTAGTTCCGGAAAAACACTCTGATCTTTTAGGCCTAAGCTGTAATTTCCTTGCTTGTCAAACGCCTTAGCAGAAACACCGCGGAAATCGCGTAATCTTGGCATAACAATGTTAATTAGCCTGTCCATAAATTCATAGGCTCTTTCGCCCCTAAGGGTTACTTTAAGGCCAATTTTATTACCTTCTCTAAGCTTGAAAGATGCGATACTTAACCGGGCAGTAGTTTCAATTGGCTGCTGGCCGGTTATTTTTTTAAGAGTATTTGTGGCAACTTCCATTAATTTTTTGTCATCTTTAGCTTTGCCTAGGCCAACATTAATGACAATTTTTTCTAACTTAGGAACATCGTTAATGTTAGAAATATTAAGTTCTTTTTGCAGCTCTTTCCTGTATGAGCTGTTATAAGCATCAAGGAGACGAGCAGTATTCGTAGTAGCCATTATTTAATCTCCTTTTTAGAACCGGCATAAACCCGAGTTTTTTTGCCTTCTTTGTCGAACTTGTAAGCTATTCTGGTTGGCTTTTTAGTTGAGGGGTCAACTATACCAACTTTTGAAACAAAAATAGGCTTAGTAATGTCGATAATTCCGCCCTGAGGATACTTAGACGAAGGTTTGACATGTTTTTTAACCACATTGATACCTTCGACCGTTACCTTGTTTTCGGTGGGGTGGACAGCTGTGACAACACCTGTCTTACCTTTTTCTTTTCCCGATAATACAGCTACGGTATCGCCTTTTTTGAGCCTAATTTTAAAGACTTTCTTATTGTCAAACATTATAGTACCTCCGGTGCAAGGCTAATTATCTTAGAGTACCCAAGGTCCCGTAGTTCTCTTGGAACCGGGCCAAAAATACGAGTAGCCTTTGGCAATTTATCTTCACCTACAATAACAGCGGCATTATCATCAAACTTAATAGTAGAGCCATCTTTCCGTTTAATAATATTATTTGTTCGGACCACAACAGCCTTGACCACCTGCTTTTTCTTAACATTACCGCTTGGGTTTGCTTGCTTAACTGAGGCAACAATTATATCACCGACCCGGGCATATCTTCTTCGAGTTCCGCCAAGAACTCTAATGCACAAAATTTCTTTGGCACCGCTGTTGTCGCAAACTACTAACCTAGATTCTTGCTGGATCATTTATGATTCCTCCTCTAGCTCAGGTTCCGAGGGTTCAACATGCTTAATATGGGCAGTTTCTAATACCTTAACTAGCTTGAATCTTTTATGAGCCGATAACGGCCTTGATTCTTCTAGCTGAACTTTATCACCAATTTTGGCTTCATTCTTTTCATCATGAGCCATTATTTTATTGGTCACAGAATATTGCTTCTTATACACTGGGTGTGTTTTTCTAGATTGAACGGCCACAACAATAGTTTTATCGCCTTTATCAGAAGAAACACGACCGGTAATAGTACGAGCCATAACTATTTCTCCTCCTTGCTCTTCTGATTGAGAGCTGT
>CAZJDP010000136.1:0-1789 GCA_964544805.1 uncultured Candidatus Saccharibacteria bacterium | reverse complement strand
GGAAAAAACAACTCATTAAGGAGCACTGCCATATGAACAAACAGCATAAGGTCACAATACTCCAAAAACGTGCCTATAGATAATAATCCTACAGCTTCTTTTTGCTCTCTTGTCAGGCTCTTTTGCTCTGGTTTACTTATCAATATATCTGCCGTAAATTTAGATTTTATTGATATTAATTAGACAATTATTGGAATAGATTTAGCAACTATTAATTTAGAACTAATATGATAATTTACTATAAACTATGTTATAAATGATATGATTTATTGCTAAAATGACACATTAAAAAGGGCAGATGTTAAACCACAGACTAAGAAAAATAATAGTGTTTTTATCTCCTACCGGGTATATTGATGAATATAATTAATTAAGAAAACTCAGATATGTTAGATTTTAGGTTTTATTTAGCCGCTAAAAATGAGATATTAAATGCTCATGATAAATTCCCCAAAAATAAGTAAAAGAAAGATAAAACAATGCTTGATATAAAAAAAGAACAAGAGCGTACAGCGTTGCATTCCACGATTTGGCGTATTGCTAATGATTTACGTGGTAGTGTAGATGGTTGGGACTTTAAGCAATACGTGCTTGGCATTCTTTTTTATCGTTTTATATCAGAAAACCTAAGCTCCTACATTAATGAAAAGCAAAAGGAAGCAGGTGAATACAACTTTGATTACGCAAGTTTAAGTGATGCTGAAGCAGAGCATGGAAGAGAGTCTATCCTCGAGGAAAAGGGTTTTTTCGTTCAACCTAGCGAGTTGTTTGAAAACGTACGCAAACAAGCAGCTAGTAACACCAATTTAAACGAAACACTTGAAACAGTTTTCAGAAACATCGAAGCCTCTGCTCAAGGAACCGATAGCGAAAGTACTATGAAGGGCTTGTTTGATGATATTGATGTAAACAGTAACAAACTTGGAGCAACGGTAGCAAGGCGTAACGAAAAGCTAGTCAAGCTCTTAAATGCTATCGGAGAACTGAATCTTGGTAGCTATGGAGATAATTCCATTGACCTGTTTGGCGATGCTTATGAATATCTAATGACTATGTACGCTGCTAATGCCGGTAAATCCGGAGGTGAGTTCTTTACTCCACAAGAGGTTTCCGAACTTCTTGCACGCATTACAGTTGTTGGAAAAACTAAAGTAAATAAAGTTTATGACCCTGCATGTGGATCTGGTTCATTACTGCTAAAGTTTGCAAAGGTTTTAGGCAAAGAAAATGTCAGAAGCGGATTTTTTGGTCAAGAGACAAATATCACTACATACAATCTGTGCCGTATCAATATGTTCTTGCATGATATTAACTATGAGCAATTTGATATTGCTCACGGCGATACTTTAATCGACCCACGCCATTGGGATGATGAGCCATTTGAGGCCATAGTTTCCAATCCGCCATATTCAATTAAATGGGATGGAGACGCAAATCCTCTTCTTATTAATGACGAGCGTTTTACCCCGGCCGGTGTTCTGGCTCCAAAATCAAAAGCAGATTTGGCTTTTGTAATGCACAGCCTTTCATGGCTCGCGACAAACGGTACTGCGGCTATTGTTTCTTTCCCTGGTGCAATGTACCGAGGCGGTGCAGAACAGAAAATTAGAAAATATATAGTGGATAGTAATTATGTAGATGCAGTTATTCAATTACCATCCGATCTGTTCTTTGGAACAACAATAGCTACATGTATTCTTATTCTAAAAAAGAACAAGAAAGATAATAAAGTTTTATTCATCGATGCTACAAATGAATTTGTGCGCGGATCGGCAAAAAACAAACTAAG
>CAZJDP010000135.1:0-1796 GCA_964544805.1 uncultured Candidatus Saccharibacteria bacterium | reverse complement strand
CCAACTTACGGTTGGGAAAATAGCTATGGTCCGACAAAAGTGCAGTGGGAGCTGGAACGGAACTTAAAATCTCTTTATGCAGACAACCCCAACGGTGCCTGGATTTATACCCCAATGTATGCAGGTTTAAATGCTGCCAACACTGTCATGGAGCGCATAGGCAGACAAGGGGCTCAAAAGCAATATATTGTGTACACCAATAAATATCCGGGTGGGGTATTTGCAGATGGCGTCAAGCTGTATACAAGAAACGGAGTTGTATTTGTGACCAAAGAACAAATTATGCGCAAAATGTATACTTTAGATCCGGTTGTTGCTAATGCTATTGTTGTGCCAGATGCTAGCGTTAATAATAACGATGCCGAAAGTTATATAAGCAATTTTGTAACAAAAACTGGCGGAGGAGTGCTGGCAACTGATTTAAATAATATAGCAAATAGCTTTGATGAAGTTGCTAACGAGTTTGATACATCACCGGCTGCTGTTATAAGCGAACCAATTCAGGACGGTCGAAATTTACTCGTTAGCGGCGGTGAATCTTATGACCCAAATAGTTATATAACAAAATATAGGTGGGATTGTAATGATGACGGTGTTTACGAAATAGAAGACAGCCAGCCAGCTGCTGTTTGTGAATATTCTACAAACTACAGCGGAATAATCGGCCTAGAGATAGAATCGGCGGATGGCCAAAAAGCAAAAATGTATAAAACCGTAAATGTTTTAGCGGATAATCAGAACATACTAGTTGAAGATTTAGTTATTGAACAGCAAAAATTAAACGAAGAAAATATTGAACTAAAATTAGTTAATGCACCGGCAGGTAGTTTTGTTTTTGCTGTTTATGATGATGAGGGCAATATTATTGATAATACTAATTTATCAACTATAGCAGTTGATATTAATTCCGTTCCAACAGACTATATTGTTTGTAAGTTATTTATAAACGGGCAAGAAGCCGCTAGTAAAAGATTACAGATAAAAAACTTCCCGGCGCCAGAACCACCTCCACCACCTACAGCAAATGATAGCAACACAAATAATAACCAGCAAAATAATAATGGTGAAAATAATTCGAACGGCAGTAATGAAAATAACGGTTCGGGCAGTAATAATGTTCCAGACCCAACTAAAGATAACCCAATAACAATTAAATTATCTGAAGAAGATTATTTAAAAAATAAATTATTAAACGATATAAGCGAAAAGAACCTAACACTTCCTAACGATTCATTGGCAGATAAGAAGTTATCGCTAGTTAATCAATCTGCCAGCATTAGTTTGGTCGCAAATGCGGATGTAGATAATAGTAATTTAGCCGTCAATAGCGGTGCGCAGCCAAACAACGAAACCAATAGTTATAATAACGAGACCAGTGGAACGGTACTGAATAGTTCTGCTAGCAATGAGCCGGCTAAAACTCAATTACCAGCCGAAAAATCTGAAGTTTTGGGCGAGTCTGTAATAAAAAAGTCTAACATACCTGGCTTTTTAATTTTCTTACTTGGGTTTATTAGCTTGGTTGGATTATTGTTAATAACAATAAAAAAAGCTAACAATAAATTAGACAGTTTTTAAAAAGTCAGCAAATTTTTGTTTAAAGTTATTCACCGAAAATTTCAATGAGCTTTCGGATATTTCTTTAACATTCCATTTTTTTTCTAAACCAGATATTATTGCCTTTGCTAGTTCTTGGGAATTTTGCCTGTCAAAAAAGATGCCATTATGTTTATTTATATAGTCTAGCGAGCCACCTGTTTTATATGCAATTACAGGTGTTCCAGCTGCTAGAGCTT
>CAZJDP010000134.1:0-1797 GCA_964544805.1 uncultured Candidatus Saccharibacteria bacterium | reverse complement strand
TTAAAGAACTTGTCTTAACCATAAAGCCTGACATATCCATAGTTAATTATCACGGCGATTTATCTAGTGAAAAAGTTTCCATTGGCCATTACTTAGATGGAATCGTAGATTTAGTCGTCGGCGACCATTGGCATGTTCCATCTGCAGATGCCCGCATCTTACCTAAAGGAACCGCTCATATTAGCGATGTTGGCATGGTTGGTACTCTTAATTCTTCTTTAGGAGCTTCTTTAAGTGAAATTTTTGAAAAAATAAAAGGCTATAAAGTCAAAATGCAAATAGAAACCAAAGGGCCCTATCAATTAAATGGAATAATTTTTGATAGTTTAGGTAAGAATAAAACAATCGAACAGGTCCGCCTAGTTTTAGAGGACTTTATTTAAACCTGCATATCTGTTATTATAATTGCGATTCGGGGATTGGCGCGAGAATGCTAGCGCGCGCAGGTCTTGAGGACCGTGAGGTCGAAGGTGAAACCCGCTGTTAGCGGGCTGTAAGGAAATCTTCTCTTGAAAACTTGTTTTCAAAGACGAAGTTTCCTAGGCCCACAGAATGTGGGCGAGTCCTTTATAATAATTCCTCGAACCTTTATAATGTAATTACTTATAACGGGGATTGGCGCAGTTGGCTAGCGCGCGCGGTTTGGGACCGTGAGGTCGAAGGTTCGAGTCCTTTATCCCCGACCAAACAAAAAAGGCCTTTTTTTGAGGCCTTTTTTGTTTGGTTAGTGTTAGAGGTTCATTCTTCGGCTCACCAAGTTTTGTTTGATGAACTAAGCAGGTACGGGCTCCAAGAATTTGCCAACCGATGTTTTCATCGACCATCAACTTCTACTTATGGGTGAAGCGACCCTTGCTTTGACACATTTATCAATTTGACGGCTTTTCACCTCAAGAGTGATAAAGTTGTTATTTTATGTTAATTCGTGATAAATTTTAATTTATGGAAACATTAACATTTACTCAATCATTATTTATTATTTTGCTACTTGTGTGGTCGTTGGCCTGGAAAGGGGTTGCCCTGTGGAAAGCAGCTCGTAATGGCGACAAGGTGTGGTATGTTTTATTACTTGTTCTAAATACCGCTGGTATCCTAGAAATATTTTATATATTTTTCTTTTCGGGCAAAAAATACAAATAATCTTTTTATTAGACCAACACTACTGCTAGAATAAGCTTATGGTTTTTCTATTGTTTTTCCGCTGGTGGTATACAGCGGGATGGCTTAATGCTTTTGAACGAATAGGTGAGCGAATAAAAAAAATTTACCAAGATTTTTCGCTGGCAATTCTGTTTAGGACATTGTTTGAGCCGTGGAAACAAATAACCAGCTATGCGCCTACGACTTCTTCTTTAGATTTAAAATTCAGGGTTTGGTTTGATAATTTTTTTGCCAGAATAATTGGCTTTGTAATACGGCTAAGCGTTATATTTTTTGCTTTAGTAATTATTAGCTTTGTGGCTGTCGCCGGTTTAATAATGGCTTTATTTTGGCCGCTGGTACCCTTTTTGTTTATTTTACTTGTTGTTTTGGGAGTTTCTTAAAATATGGCAGATTCAGCAGTGCAAACAAAGCGGTATTTAAAAGCTAAATATAAAAATAGTATTTCTAATAAATTAACTGCTTATTTATATATTATTTTTGCTGTCTTGTTATCTGTACTGGGAATTATTCTTATTATTGGCGGCGATAATGTTGGTTATTTATGTTTTATTCCATTGTTGTTTCTTTATATGGTGCATGAATGGCATGAATACGACTTAAAAAAACTTAAAGTAAACGACAATTCTAACAACC
>CAZJDP010000133.1:0-1797 GCA_964544805.1 uncultured Candidatus Saccharibacteria bacterium | reverse complement strand
TTGGTGCCCATGGCGCTAGGGAAACACCTGTTACCATGCCGAACACAGCAGTTAAGCCTAGCAGCGGTTACAATACTTGGCCAATCAAAGCCTGGGAAAATAGCACGGTGCCAAATTATAAAAAGGACTTCCGAATAGGAAGTCCTTTTTCTTTAAAAGTAATCGTACCACTTTGCATTTAACATGATAAATACCGGGGTACCCGCAAAAAGTTTTTTGTTGGGTCTTGTCACGGTGCCAAATTATATAAAGAACCTCCGAATAGTAGGCCTTTTATTATGGAAAATTAATATTTTGAGCTTAGTAAATAGTTTATATAACAGAGAAGAATTTAAGTTATTATTACAACAATAATGTAAACTACCAGTATAGCCTATAGATGCCTTTTAATATCATTTTTATATGTTTGTTACCGGGTCGGACCCTGTGCAACATAGACTGTTAATGTTAGAAGGCTAGACCTTAGAGATATTAGACCGTAGAGATTAGACCATAGACCATAGTCACTTGAATCTAGATTTTATAATTTAAATTCAACAATTAACTTAACTCTCATTTTTGTCTGGGCAAAAATCCATTATCTTACTTTTTCTACCGGCTAAAAAGTAAGCAAAAAGCCTCGGCCAAGCCAAAAACTACTTTGTTAGTTAGTAAGTTCTACAGTACAAAAAAAGAACTTCCTTTGGTCGGTCTTATTTTATATAAATTTTATAAGAATAAAATAAGACTAAAGCTTTTTTTCTTTGGTACTGCTACTAATTACAACAACAAAATCTGTTTTTGGCTTGAAGCCATAATTAAGTAGAAGCCTGCTGTGTTTGTAGCCTAACATCTAATTACAAAGGCCTAAAGTCTAAACTCCATCTTCTAAAATCTATCCTCAACCTTAGAAGCCTGGGGGTCCGAGCATGAATACAGACAAGTAGTTTAGATATTGTAAATCCTAACCTAGCTAAGGCAAAAAGATGTTTGAGTCAAAATTATCTTACAAGTATTAGATTTTGGTGAGTTCTTTTTGCGCTATGGTAGGATTTATCAATAGATAAGAGTTGTTTGTGTTTGCTCGGTGGTTTTTTGTCTCGTTTTTGACCAGACAAAAATGAGAAATATATAGAAATTAAATAGTTATTTTATAGAACTAACTAAGACTTTTTGTTACTTTTTAGCTGGTAGAAAAATATATAAGATTAATAATAGTCCGGCATATATTCGGTAGTTAAATTAGTTAGAACATGTCATTACTTTAACTTTAAAGCCAAATAATGAATATTAAATTGTGGAAAAGCAGTTGAATAGCTATTAAAAAACATAGTAGATAATATAATTAAAAAAATGCCTGTGGAAAACTTTTTAATCTGTTATAATTTAATCAACAGTTTTATGTTCACATATAACAGCTTAAATTATGTTAATTTATGATAGACCGTAGTAATTATAGCTACAGTAAAATACTAAGATTTTACTATTTTTAGGTATTATTAACTGAACAACTTTTTTAATAAAATACCCTTGTGCTTAAGATTAAAATAGTGGAAAATTATGGTACATACATTGTCGAGAGTCCTGTAAAGGGTTCAAGCAGAATGTAGGTACGCGGTTAAAAATTTATTAAAAAGTGTTTGTGCTTGTTTCGCAGCTGGCATAAACAAAAAATTAAAACTAAAACCCGCAAAAATTTAAAATAATCACAAAACATCCGCAAAAGTGAAACAAAAACCATATTGTATTAACCGTGGTGCTATTAGTACCCCAGAATACTCTGTTTTAAACAGGGTAGTTTCTAGGGTACTTTTTTCT
>CAZJDP010000132.1:0-1801 GCA_964544805.1 uncultured Candidatus Saccharibacteria bacterium | reverse complement strand
TAATATCCATGCAAACCAGTAGCATTACTCGGTTGGGGTACAGGTAGGGGTAAAGCATCATGCGCTCTCTGTTGACCATTTAGAATGTGTGGGTACAGCAGAAATAGAAGCATTAAAAAATAGTACTACAATGCCTACGCTCTTACTCGCTGCAGCCTTCTTTTTGGGAATAAGTTATCAGCCGGCAAGAGCATTGATTGATGCAGGATTACCCGTAGTGATTGCTTCAGATTATAACCCTGGTAGTTGCCCATCTGGGAATATGAATTTGTTAGCTAGCATAGCATGCACACAGTTAAAAATGACGCCCAATGAGGTATTTCATGCCATGACCTTAAATGCTGCCCTGTCTATAGAATTAGCACAGCAATATGGTAGCATTACTAGAGGGAAAAAAGCGAATCTAATGATAACACATAAAATGGATAACCTTGATTATTTACCTTATGATTTTGGAAACAATCCCATCAAACAAGTATTTATAAACGGTAAGGCACTATAGTAAATGAGCGCTGTATCAATAGTGATGCAGCGCTCATTTTTAATTAAGTAGTTACTATTAAAGCTAACTACATTTAGAATTGCCACAATCTTTACAGGTTAAGCAGCCTTCTTGATATTGTAAATTAGAGCCGCCACAATTACCGCAGAAAAATAGGCCACTCCCCAAACAGACAAAGGCAAACCCAACAGGCTGGAATATTTGCTGGATAACACCGCCTCACAGCCTTTGGTAATATCGCAAGGCACGGCAATTCCCAAATAATGGCTTACCGCCAGATACATACTCACTCCAAAACCAAAAACGCTAAAAATAACTATTATGTCGTGCTTGTGACGTTTATGCATAAATTAATTTACAGGTAAATTTTACCAACTATATAAATCCATTATATCAAACCCTGCCTAAATACAAAAGTTAAAAAATCCCGCCCTTTGCTGCTTGAGCCAAGGGCGGGAAAAAATCAAAATATAATTTTATTTCCTTAAACTAGTACTGGTCGCGTCTGCCGCCGCCGTAACCGCCGCCGCTGTGTCCGCCACCATTGTGACCGCCAAAGCTTCTCTTGGGTCTGTCTTCCAAGGGACGGGCTTCTTCTACAACCAGGGTGCGTCCGCCAAATTCGCTGTTGTTCAAAGCTTGAGCGGCAGCATCGGCTTCCGCGTCGCTTTCGAATTCAACGAAACCAAAACCGCGGCTGCGGCCGGTCATCTTGTCGGTGATTACAGTAGCTGTCGCTACGGAACCGTGCTGGCTGAATAATTGTTTAAGGTCATCGGATGTGGTAGCCCAGGGGATACCGCCGACGAAAAGTTTCTTAGCCATTTTTTTAGGCCTATCTTATAAGAGCTCACCTTACACTCTTAACTGAATTATTTAAAAAACTTTAAATGTTTGCACCTACAGACCCTTAATAAAAGAACCCAAAAGATGGCACACTTAAACTTAAGATGATGGATTAATTATACACTATTCCAGCAATAAAAGCAAGCCCATTACAATTACCCCCAAAACAAAACTTATTAACAATAAAAAAGATTTCTTACTTTCTTTTTCTTTATGGATTTCAGGAATTAAATCGGACATTGCAATATAAATAAAACTGCTGGCGGCAAAAGCAATTAACCAACTTGGCACCTGTTGTGCTTGGCGATTAAAAATTAATACTACCAAAGCACCGGCCACTGCTGCTAAAGCCGAAAAGAAATTGTACAGCAAAGCTTTTTTGGCACCCCAGCCGCCATGAACAAGAACGGCAAAGTTACCAATCTCCTGGGGAATTTCATGAAAAATTACTGC
>CAZJDP010000131.1:0-1816 GCA_964544805.1 uncultured Candidatus Saccharibacteria bacterium | reverse complement strand
ATACCATAAATGATATAAACATAGGCAAACCCGGGCGGCCCAAACATAACTTTGTTCCTTTTGGTTATACCCTTGTAGCTATGGCTACTTTGATCTTGTTCGGTATAGCTTTCGGTCTCACAAATTTTAACGATCTTTTTTTGCTTATTTGGCAGGGTTCTTTCTATATGGCAACCCAAAAGCCGCTGGGCAGCCCGTGGCGCGGTTAAAGATAGTTCGTCTAGCATATATTTGTACTTTAACTTATAAATATTAGCTTGCAAAATACCTGCCAATAATAACAATGCGTTTTAAATGGTTGATAATAATTAAAGAGCGTTGCCAAGCTCTTATTACTGCAATAAGCTTAACTAAGCATATAAGTCCGCCATTACTAGCGAGCCCTGGGTCCCCAAGGAATATCTCACGCGCGCGGCACTGCCTAAAATGCGGGGACTTTTATTAAGTTAATAGGAGTTCAGCCGATGTCAAAAATAACAAAGCAAGAAGAGCTAGATTGGTACGATCGGTCGCATAAACACTGGCGGTCGTGGGGCAGCTGGTTTAGCTGGGGGTCACCCGTTGGACTTGGTCTGTTTTTTATCGAAACAGCCGCCGCAATCTGGATTCTGACCCAAGCGTTCGAGACAAAAATAACACCCGAAAAACCACCGGGTCTTATTTTATATACCAAAACTTATTCAACTTCATAATACAATAGTATACTTATGTTTATGATACAAAAGACAAATTCACAATTAGATAGCCGTAGAGGTATAGATTACATAGGTATTTCTGCCAGTTTTGTTATTCATGACGGCCAAGGTAATGTTCTTCTTCAAAAAAGGGGTCAGCATGCTAGAGACGAAAAGGGCAAATGGGATGTAGGAGGCGGAGCAATTGAGTTCGGTGAATCCATGGACGATGCAGTCAGACGAGAAGTCAAGGAAGAACTATGCGTGAATCCTATTGATATTCAATTTTTGACTGTTTATGATTCTTTTAGAATATATAATGGCATCGCAACCCATTGGATAGCTATTATGCATATTGTTCAGGTTGACCCAAAAAAAGTCAAAATTGGCGAACCACATAAAATCGATGAATTAGGCTGGTTTACAAGTGGCAATTTGCCTTCGCCGTTGCATTCACAATTCTGGAAATCTTATCAAGTTGCGCTTGATTTAGGAATAGTTAAATAGTTTTAGCTCAGTGAACTAGTTAGCTCATCGAGCCCGTGCACTATTTTAGTTGCTCCGGCATCAATTAGCTCTCTATCGTCATTAAAGCCATGCGTAATACCTATCCGAATGGGAACATTGGCATTTACGCCAGCTTGCATATCAACAGAGTGATCACCTAAAATTATAGATCCTTTTGGCAACACTTTAATCCGCTGCATAGCTAACACTAAACTTGCTGGATTAGGCTTGTGCGCTACTACATCATTGCAAGTAACCACAGTGAAATCTCGAATGGAAAAGTGGGCTTTGAACTTATTTTCTAAAAGCCTAAGCTTTTCATAGTCTGTCATATCAGAAGATTTGTAAAGTTCAGCTAGTTTTAATTCAGGTAGCGCTGTGCCAAAATTTCTAACAATGTGATGAGGGGTGCCTGAGGTAAAAATTGCAAGCTTGATGTTAAGTTCACCCAACTTTTTCAGAAAAGGCGCTAATCCTTTATAGCCCTTTACATAGTCTGGCGCTATTTTATCTTGAACCATATCTAGATTTTCATGCAAGTCATCAAAATTAATTGTTTGTAAATAACCTGGTTTATCGTTATACAGCAAACTAACTGTTTTCTCTAGAGTGTCGCGGGCACTACCGCCTACCGT
>CAZJDP010000130.1:0-1828 GCA_964544805.1 uncultured Candidatus Saccharibacteria bacterium | reverse complement strand
TGCACTATTTACTATTCTGCTCATTATTGCCATGAGCTCTGTAAAATCAATAAAACCAGCTTCGGCGTCGATATGAATAAATTCGGTCATGTGTCTTGTGGTCGCACTAAGTTCGGCCCTATAGGTAGGGTTAATTTCAAAAGCCCGCTCAAACACACCAACCATCATTTGTTTATAGAATTGAGCGCTTTGAGCTAGGGTTGCTTCTTTGCCGAAATAATCGAGCTTAAATACTTCTGCGCCGCCTTCTGTAGCACCGGGCAATAATTTAGGACTATTGAATTCTACAAAGTCTTGACTGATTAATGATTTTCTAACTTCATCTTTGACTGTGCTTTGAATTTTAAGAATTGCTGTCTCCTGAAGATTTCTGAGCCCGATAGGGCGATATTCAAACAAAGTATCCAGATTATCTGGCTTGTGGTCTAAGGGCTTGTCAATTTCGACAGGCGGTGCATCTTCTACTGGAACAATTACCTCAATAGATGCATCATGCAGTTCTGCTCCGCCGGGAGCCCGTTCATCAATTACAACTTTTCCAGTTATACAAACAACTGTGCCAATTTGTAAGCCTCTCAGTTTTTCAACTTCGGACTTTTCCTCAACTAAAACCTGCACCAAACCTTTGCGGTCTCTAATATTTATAAAATTTAAACCGCCCAGTAATCTTTTTTTATGTATCCAGCCACAAACAGTAATATTTTTACCAGCCTGGCCGGCAACTTCATTTGATAGTGTTCTCATATTTGACTAATTATAGCAAACTAAATATGGCTACTGGAATGTGACTTGTGTTTTTTTAAGGCTTGTTTTTTAGCTACGACCCTTAAATCGTCATAATTATCATCTTCGTCCCTTATAGGATGGCCAATAATTTGTTTAATGACATCTTCTATAGACAAAACTCCAACAACATCTTCAAACTCATTCACGACAACAAATAAATGATGCTTGGTTCTTATAAAACCATTTAAGGCGTAATCAAGGGTTTTTTGTTCGTTAATAAACTTGACATCGTCCCGCATAACTTTGGCCGCCAGTTTTGGCTTTTTTACCCTAACAGCATCCCGTAGATAAAGAGTCCCTACTATACTTTGATTACTTTCTTCGAAAACAGGAAATCTAGAGTGTCCGCTATCGTGCAGCTCGCCAATAACAACTGGCGTCAAAAGTTCGTTTGCATCTACAAACTTAACAGTATTTAAGGGTGTCATGTGGTCCGTGATAAGCTCTTCGCCAAAAAGTAAAGCTCGTTCGGCAATTTTTAGTTCATGCTTGGTTACTTCATCTTTAAACTCATCGGCGTTGTGTCTTAAAATTTCCAGTAATTCGTCTTTGCTTTGAATCAACATGAATGGTTCTGGCTGGATCCATCTACCAACCCATTTTTCTAACCTTCTAAGAACAGGAAAAGATTTTCTTAAAATAACTTCTAAGTAAGGGCTGACAATTGCCGCCATGTGAAGACTGGGCTTTGGCCGTTTAGACCAAGGCAGTATCGCATGCAGAACAACAATTAAAGGAACATTTATAAGCAAAGCAATCCAGGCGCCCCATTCTCCAAAAATGTCTTTAATTAATAAAATTATCGAGGTAGTTAAAAATCCTAAAATAAACCATAAAAACATCCACAGTTGCATGCCGTAAGACCGCACAGGATAAACTCTTTTAGCGTCTTCGTTGCCTTTTCGAGCTTGCCGCTTCAGTTCGGGAACACTCATATACTCAAAGCTTCTTATAAGTAATATTCCGTAAACTGTCAAGCAAACAAGAATTATAAATAATACTATTTCTATTGTTATCATGGTTATCTTTAAAATATTTTAAC
>CAZJDP010000129.1:0-1841 GCA_964544805.1 uncultured Candidatus Saccharibacteria bacterium | reverse complement strand
TGCCGCCGCCAATAGACAAGTTTTGGTTAAGCGGGTTAAACGACAGGTTTTGAGCATCGGTATTATCTAAGTAGCCGCTTAGGTTAATTACGCCGGCTGAGCCGCTAATGCCTAGGCTATTACCAACTAAGGACAAGCTTTGGGAATCGGTGTTGTCTAAATAAGGAGTTAGATCGATGCTGCCAGCGCCGCCGGATATGCTCAGGCTGTTGCTGACTAGCGACAAAGACTGACTATCGGTATTGTCTAGCAGACTACTCAAGCTAAGAGTGTTGCCGCCGCCAATAGACAAGTTTTGGTTAAGCGGGTTAAACGACAGGTTTTGAGCGTCGGTATCGTTATCGTTGGCACAGTTGAAGCTACTACCATTCCAGATTAGCTTATCGTTCACTGTACAAATTGGAGAATTAATGGACAGTTGGTTGGAATTCATTACAAGGCCATTGCCAGCAGTTGTGGCACTTCCCCCAAAATCAACATCACATATAAAGTCGGTACCATTCCATAAAATTTTCTTGTCAGCAGAATCACAAATCGGAGATTTAATTGAGAACGAATTAGTATTTAACGACAAGCCGTTGCCAGCTCCATAGGTAGTATTCGAATCTTGAATGATTACACTAGAATTTCCTAAAGAAAGACTACGCTGTGACTCGTTCCAATTAAGGCTAATAGCTGGCGAAGTATTATCAACTGTTTTCCAGGCCGGCAGTCCATTAGATACAACCAGCACCTGACCATCGCTGCCTAAAGACAAGGTTTGCCACTTACTACCGTTCCAATATTCAATTTGACCGCTGTTATTACCAGAATTTCTTGAAAAAGTATTGTTATTCAAGCTTAAACCGGCACCAGCTTCATAAGTTACCGCCAGAGGCACTCCGTTAACAGTTAACATACCCTTTTCATCGATTGCTACGCCTTCGACCTGCTTGTCGTCAGTTGTTTTAAACGGAGTCAAACTATTTTTTAAATCAGGATTTTTACTTAATAGTAAATAAATACTACCTGAAACTAGACAAAAAAGAACCAGATACAGCCATATTGGTAGCTTCTTTTTGTTTGTGTTGTTCATTTATTTTAAAAACACCTATTATTGGTAAACTTTATTATACTGGTCGTTCTCTATTAGCACAAGCTTGTTAGGAGTTATCTGGCTTTTCTTAGAACCACCTTGAAAGAGGACCCGACACCCTCTACGCTCTCTACGCTAATTGTTCCCTCATTTTTAGTGATGATATTTTTAGCAATAGACAAGCCAAGCCCATAGCCCTTTTGGCCATGTTTTGTCCTAGATATATCGGCCCTATAAAATCTATCAAAAATATGTTTCAAATTTTCTTTAGAGATACCCTGGCCGTTATCTTTAATATTTATTTCGACATTGCTACCAGAAATGACAGATGATACAACTACCTGTTTGCCCTTAGGGCTATATTTAATAGCATTTTCTAAAATAATAATAATTGCCTGTTCTATACTGGCCGGATCAACGGTGACCATAATTGATTTTTTTGGTTTTTTATAAATAATTTCAATATTTTTATTTTTTGCCAATGCATCAACTTTGGTAATCGACTGCTTGATGATTCCACTAATATTAATTGTTTCGAAGTTCATGGCTTCATATTCGTTATATCTAGCAACCTGAAGCAGCATATCTGTTAATCCCGTAAGTTTGTGTAGCTCTTCCAAATTAGATTCAAGCTGTTCTTTGGCCTCTTTTAGGGAAAGCCCGGGGTTCATTAATGTAACTTCTGTTTCGGTTTGCATTGCTGCAATAGGCGTTCTAAGCTCATGGCTAGCATCGGCCGTAAATCTTTCTAATGATCTATGAGTAT
>CAZJDP010000128.1:0-1858 GCA_964544805.1 uncultured Candidatus Saccharibacteria bacterium | reverse complement strand
AGGGGATCAGTTCCAAATAATGAACATGGCCGGTTAAATGAGGAATTAAACTTCGGAAGCTTTCATAGGCAAGTAAAAGCGAAATTACCGGCGCAAACCTTAGTAAAGATGCCCTAGTTTGGCCAAAAACAATAAACAGAGCCAGTAGAATAACAAATAAGACAGCTGGCGTCCAAAAGGTCCGTTCGGTAATAATTATAGCTAAGACAATCGCTATTACTAACAGCCTTAAGGCAATAAGTAATTTTTTACTAGTTAAGAAATGTTTAATATTTTGCACTATTTTCTCTCAAGTTCGGCAATTCTTTGATGATCAAGCCCGTAGTAATGTGCTACTTCATGCCAAACTGTATTATAAACTTGCTTTTCTAGGCTTGTTAAATTATTAGAATTATCTTCATGAGCCTTCTTAAAAATAGTAACTTTACTGGGCAAAGTCAGCGCATAACCGCCATGATTTTCAGTTTTTGGGACGCCTTCAAAAAGGCCAAACAAATTATCGCATGGCCGCAGTTTAAGCTTATTTATTTGCTGCTTTGTCGGCATATCTTCTACAAAAAAGCCAACGCTGTTTAAATTATCTTTGTATAACGCCGGTATCTGCTCAATTGCATTTTTAACTATTTCTTCAAATTCTTTGGTAGATATTTGATAAGCCATTATTGCAGCCCCGATGTTAAGCGGGCTAAATTATCGACTATTTTTTGGCCATAAGGCCGTTTTAGCCATTTGTCTAACTTCAGCCTCTTGCTTCTTCTAAAATAAGCAGCCTCAACCTGACGCATGTCTTTAACAAACTTTTTGCTTTTAATAAGCAGCGATACTTCTTGGTTTAGCTCTCGCGACCTTATATCCATATTGCTAGATTCAATTACGACAATATCATCATCTATTGTCAGGTGCTTCGAATGCAGAACAGTGGGTGATTTATACATATATATATTAATGCCGCTTTTCATGAGCCTTTCGTAGTAAGAGCGTTGGGCATGATGCACAAAAAACTGGTCGCCAATTTCTGAAACAAAAAGGGTGACTTCTACGCCTCTTTCCGCGGCGGTGGTAATTGCTGCCAGCATAGATTCGTCCGGCACAAAATAAGGGCTGGTAATAACAGCTTTATGCCTAGCGTTATATAAAAGATTATTAAAAGCCTTTAAGTTGTTTTCTGTTTCATAACCAGGGCCGCTAGGCAACAGCTGGCAAAGCAGTTTCTTGCTGGAACTCCGTGCCTTTAGCGGCTTAAGGTTTTTTACTAAATTTTCGCCGGTTTCGGCATACCAGTCGTTGGCAAAAACAAGCTCCAGCTGTCTAACAATTGGGCCTTCTAATTTAACCATCAGTTCTTTCCAGCTAAGACCACGGCGGATGTTTTTTCGTTTATCGTAAGTTTTATCAATTATATTTTGCGATCCCATAAAGCCAATTTTGCTGTCAATTACGGCTATTTTGCGGTGGTTTCTAAGGTCGGGCCGCTGAAAATATCTGCTGCTAAACGGTTTAATTGGCAAAGAAGGATGAGCGTTAATTTGCCTTTTTTTAAAGAAATCTTTTAATTCTTTATAGCCGGGGTACATTAAGCTGCCTAAATGATCATAAATAACTCTAACTTCTACACCTCGGTCCCTGGCTAAAGCCAGTTCTCCTAAAAGCTCGGCCGTTGCTTTGTCGTACGACATTATGTAAAACTCCAGCCATATGCTAGTTTTAGCTTTTTTAACTTCTTCAATTAGTTTTTTGAAAAATTTATCATATTGGTCAATCAATTCGTAGCTTGTTGCCGTTACTACGGGTAGTTTGGTTAAGTTATAGTTTAGCTTAGCGCTAGAGGTAAAAGGTTCATCGGGCAAAGCCATATTAT
>CAZJDP010000127.1:0-1913 GCA_964544805.1 uncultured Candidatus Saccharibacteria bacterium | reverse complement strand
AATTGGGCGATCAAAAATTTGGTGTCTACTACATAACTACTGAAGAAAAAAAACTTGTTTGTTATTTTGATGATGAACAAGAAGCTTCAAGCTACGCCAATGAGTTAAATATTACCCGTGGTGCCAGAGAAGATATTTCAGAAGAAGAAAAAAATATGGTTAGCTACGCAGCTATGAAGATAATTGCTAGACAGGCTATTAGTGCTACGGGAATATATACCGGAATAGATTGGCGTGAAGTAGAAGATGACGCCTTCGAAGCATCTTAATGAAAAAACATATAATTGACAAATAAGCATAAGTATGATAAAGTCTATATAAAGCAACAAAACAAAAAAACTCAATTTAAATAGCAATTAAACTGTAAAGGAATAAATTAAATGACAAATTATGAGCTTACCACACCAGAAGCAATAAGTGTAAAAAATGAGCAGTTTATTAAATCGACTGAAGCTTCACTTAATAAAATTTTAGGCATACTAGAGCTGCCGGGAGTTTCAGTTAGTAACCTTTCATTAGATGAGGCAACAGAAATTCGCAAGAACTTAGACCCAAGGTTCGAAGGCGGCCAAATGAAATCTCGCCAAGTTGTAAACGAAGAAGGTCGAACAAGATTGCCTGACGAATTAGCCGAAGTTCTTTATGAATATGCCGAAACAAATAATATGACATACGGCAGTACCGAATTTATGCCAGGTAGTTATGATGTTATGTGTTCTTTAGGCGGTGCTAACAAAGCACCTTATGACAGGGCTAAAAGTATTTTCGAGGCAATAGAACAAGGTCAAATTACAGCCAATGTTATAGTTTTAAGCGGCTCGCCAAGAAAAATTAGCGACGCCGAAAAGCAAAAATCTAGCGGCTATGCACCTGGAGCTGAAACTGAAGCAGATTTAGCCAAAGGCGCTATGACAACTTTGCAGCAAGAATACGCAGAACTAATAGCAGATAAAGGCTTGACGGTTGAAGTTTTAGAAACTACCGAGGGCACTTATACTACAACAGAAATTGAACAATTAGTAGAAAAATATAATCTTACAGAAGGCGCAAGAGTGGGCTTGCAGACTACCCAGATATATCAGCCATTTACGCAGCTAGAAGCTAGTGCAGTTGGTAAGAATGCCGGCATCGATATAGTTGTTGCCGGACATGCTTCGGCTGAAGCGGTTGTAAGTTCCAGAAAACCAGAAACTTATCTTTCGGAATTAACCAGGGCGCTATTATCTTCTGTGCGTTTAATAGAAGCAAATAAGTAATAATTTAGCCATGGAAAAGTTGCCCGCAACTAAAAAAATACCATCTTTTAATGAGCTAAGGATTAATAAAGCTGTCTATAGAACTCTGCCCATAGATGATAATTCTGAACTTTATAACGAGCCATGCTTTGGCATTTATAGTTTTGGAATTTCTGGTCAATCTTACTATTCTAGGAAAAATCCTTTAACCATAGATCCTATAGACAGTGTTCCAAAAGCGCCAATTTTACGCAAAACAGTTGTCGAAAAGCTGGCGTTGTTAAACGAAAAAATTAAACAAGATATTGGTTTAAAAAATATCTTTGGCGGTTCGGTTGAGTTGTATGTAGAAGAAGGGACTAGATTGCTAGAAGTGCAAAAAAGGCTTTATGATATAGAGTTCCCAAAACTAATTAGACAGCAATATCCAGGCATAACAAGCCAAGAACTTGTTCAAAAATTGGCAGATTTAATTGCTAAACCTACTGTGGACGAAAAAAGTCCGTCGCCACATGCTACTGGTTCTGCCTTCGATGTTTGCCTAAGGTTCGCAGAGGACCAACAGGGCTTAGTAGATGGCCAAAAAGAAGTAAAAATAAGAAGATTTGATGGTGATACCTCTGAGGCTAATTATCCCGACTATTTTGAAAACCCAGAGAACATACAGTCTGAAAACGA
>CAZJDP010000126.1:0-1980 GCA_964544805.1 uncultured Candidatus Saccharibacteria bacterium | reverse complement strand
GACCTATATATTCGTTAAACGACTTTGGTCGTAGTGAATTTTCATTTTTTTCTTCATTTTCATCACTCGATGCCGGGTTAACTATTCTTTCAATCATTTTCCACCGCTCCTCAGCACTAGCTTAATTTTTTCTTCTACCGAAAGGCTAGAATCTATTTTTGACAAAGCTTTAGCCGCATCAGAAGCGGTATAGCCCAAGGAAAGCAGTGCCTCAAAAGCTTCATCCGAGCCAAGCGGTTCGCTTAGATTAATTCCATCAGACACACTCCCGGCTAGGCCGGCTAAACCAATTTTATCTTTAAGGTCAACTATTATTCTTTCTGCCACTCTCTTACCAACTCCATTCGCAGACTGTAAGTACTTGGTATTACCCTGCATAATTGCCTGTTGTATATCCTTTGTACTGCCTATATTCATTATCGAAAGCGCCATTTTTGGCCCCACTCCGTTAACGGTCACTAGTTTTTCAAAAAATAATTTGGTCAACCTATCTAAAAAACCAAATAAGTCATGAGATTGCTCCCGAATATTTTCGTATATAAAGAACTTGGCTTCTTGGCCGTTGGCTATTTTATCTAAGTCAGTTGAACTTGTATAAACCTCATACCCTACGCCGTTAACTAATAAAACAACTGAATCGATGTTTTTTTCTTCTACTAATCCGTGAAGTTGCACAATCATAATAACTAGTATATCAGGGATGCTGCATAGAGTGGGTTAATGCGGCCGCAAGAGCATCAGCGCAATCATCAGGTTTTGGCCGTTCATTAAGCCCGAGCATAATTTTAACCATTTCTTGAATCTGGGCTTTGTCGGCCTGGCCATAGCCAGTCAGCGCCTGTTTAATTTGTAAAGGTGTATATTCGGCAACTGGAATGCCTAAATTTGTTGCCGCCAGCAGCATTACTCCGCGGGCATGGCTAACACTAATAGCAGTAGTCACATTTCTAGCAAAAAATAATCTTTCAATAACAACAGTGTCAGGATTATTATCTTTCATTATTTCAAGCAGAGAATCATAGATTGTTTTTAGACGAAGTTCCAGGGCTTGGTGGGCCGGAGTTCTTATTACGCCCGCTTCTATCATGTTATGATTATGGCCGTCTGTATCAATGACTCCAAAGCCAACAATACCAGTTCCGGGGTCAATCCCAAGAATTCTCACTTAAACCTCAATACCATCGGCAATTTCAAAATTAGTGTGGGTTGAAACAACATCTTCCATTTCTTCAATTGCATCAATCAAATTCATCGCTTTACGAGCCGTATCGGCATCGCTTATTTCTATGACGCTTTTAGGCACAAAAGTCAGCTCGGCTTCTAGGGTAATAATATTAGCTTTCGATAAATTATCCCTTACCTTGGCTAGCTCTTTTGGGTCTGTATATATCTGAATTTCATCGCCATCTTCTATGGCATCTTCAGCGCCAGCGTCTAAAATTGCCAGTATTAAGTCGTCTCCCGAACCTTTTACTCTAATACTGCCCTTTCTACGAAATTGGAATGACACTGCGCCGCTTTCGGCAATGTTGCCACCCTTTTTGTTAAAAATATTTTTAACTTCAGGGTATGTTCGATTTAAATTATTGGTAGCACATTCGACCAATATCCCAATGCCGCCCGGGCCGTAACCTTCGTACATGACTTCTTGCAACTGGGCAGCCGACTTATCGGCGGCTCTGGCTATTGCTCGCTCAATATTTGAATTTGGCATGTTAGCTGCTTTGGCTTTTTCAATAGCCATCGCCAGGCCTGGGTTCATAGCCGGGTCGGTTCCTCTTTTAGCGGCAACCGCAATAAGGTTACCAATTCTAGTAAACACAGCTCCTCTTTTAGCGTCATTGGCAGCTTTTTGTCTTTTTATGGTTGACCATTTAGAATGTCCTGACATTAAAAACCTCTTATTTTATTAATATTCATTTACTTATATTTTAACAGATTGAGCCCTCTTTCTGAGCCCAATATAAATTATAAAAATAG
>CAZJDP010000125.1:0-2007 GCA_964544805.1 uncultured Candidatus Saccharibacteria bacterium | reverse complement strand
GCGACTTTATAGCCATTATGGGCGCTAGTGGCTCTGGTAAATCAAGCTTAATGAACATTCTTAGCCTGCTCGACAACCAATACAAAGGTACTTATGAAATTGATGGTGAAAACATAAAAAATTATTCTGACAATAAAATATCTGATATGCGCAACCAAAAAATTGGTTTTGTCTTTCAGCAGTTTAATCTACTAAAAAGAACAAGTGTGTTAGAAAATGTATTATTGCCAACTTTATACAAAACAAGGTCAGACGATACAGTTCGGGCTCTGGAAGCCTTGGAAAAGGTTGGCTTGACTAATTTAGTCAATAATAATACTAACCAGCTTTCGGGCGGCCAAATGCAACGAGTAGCTATTGCTAGATCTCTGATAATGAACCCATCGATTGTCCTGGCTGATGAACCAACTGGAAATCTAGACCACAAGACTGCTCACGAAATTATGAACATTTTTAAATCTATTAACAAACAGGGAACAACTATAGTTTTAATTACTCACGAAGACGATATTGCTAGTTATGCAGATAAAAAATTCGAACTTTATGACGGCTTGTTCCAGAAAGGTAAATAGTGAAGTTTATAACATTATTTAAACAAGGATTCCGCAGTATTTGGAGTAACAAAGTCAGGAGTTTTCTGACAATTTTAGGAATTGTTATCGGCATTGCCGCAGTTATTTCGCTAGTTGGTTTAGGTAAAGGCTTGCAGCAAAATGTGTCTAATAGAATTTCTAATTTAGGCACCACCGATATTTCTATTACTTCACAAGATCCAAACCGACAAACCAGCCAAAGAGCAAACGGCGGACAAGCTGCAGGTTCTATGTCAGCGCCACCTAGCGAAGACAGAAAAGGCGGTTTTTCTTTTGGGTCAGGCAACACCGCCACCATTACTCAGGCTGATTATGAATATATTAAAAAGCTGACCGGCATTAACCAAGCCTCGCCATCTGAATCGACCCAGGTTGCAATTACCAAGTCATCTACCAGTGACACCGCCTCTCAGTACCAAATTTACGGTGTCGACGAAGATTTTGTCAGTATAAAAGATTTAAAAATTGTATCTGGGGCTAATTTATCGGCAGCTCAAATTAGTAATTCAGAGAAAGTTGTTTTAATAGGCAGCGACGCTGCCACCGAACTGTTCGCGCAGGAAAGCCCAATAGGCAAAACTGTTTACCTAAATGAATCTCCATATACAATAATCGGTGTAGTTGATAAAAATGATAGCTCCAGTGGGACAACCAGCCAACCGCAGCCCGGCCCAGGCGGTATTAATAGGATAACCAGCAGCTTTATTACTGGTTATAAAGGCTGGCTTACCCTTGCAGGTAAATCGAACTTAAGTCAAATTAGCGCTAAGGCCGAAAGCGAATCTTTAGTTTCGTCACTGTCCGACCAAATAGAAAAACAGCTATACACCAACCATAATGTCAGTAGTACCAATGCAGATGTGTCAGTAACAACAAGCGAAGATTTACTAAAAACAGCCAGCTCTGTGGCATCTAGTTTTACCACTACACTGGCAGGTATTGCTGCAATATCTTTGGTTGTTGGAGGCATTGGCATCATGAACATTATGCTTGTAACAGTTACTGAACGAACCAGAGAAATAGGCCTCAGAAGAGCCCTTGGTGCCAAGCGACGAGATATTATCATGCAGTTTATGATTGAGTCATTATTATTAACTCTACTTGGCGGCATTATAGGTGTAGCAATTGGAATGGTGTTTGGTTCAAATGCAACCAGTCTAATTAACAACGGCTTTAGGGGGCCGGGCATGGGCGCAAGCACGACTGATACAAAAGTAGTCATAGACTTAACAACTGTAATCTTGGCTGTTGGTATATCATCATTAATTGGATTAATCTTTGGTTTGTTTCCGGCAATTAAAGCTAGTAAGCTTAATACGGTAGATGCCCTAAGATACGAATAACAATAGGAGCAATATAATGAAAAGTACTTATAACGAAAACACACCTAAAATTATCGGCGGCGCAGTAATTG
>CAZJDP010000124.1:0-2038 GCA_964544805.1 uncultured Candidatus Saccharibacteria bacterium | reverse complement strand
TTAGCCAATGCCCCAGATGTTTTTGGCTTGATAGCCGTTTAAAAATTAAGCGGCCCAGTACGCCGCCGTTTCAAATTAATAAAGCCATAGACGAACTTTTTAAAAATGAGTTCGATTACTACCGGGCCTTAAAACAGCCGCATCCTATAATGGTTGAAAATAGCATAAAAGCAGTCCCTTACCAGCATAAAGATCTAGATAAGTGGCGTGAAAACTTTGTTGGCGTCCAGTATTTACACGAACCAACCAATTTGTTAATTTTTGGGGCTGTAGACGATATTTGGGTTAACGACAGCGGCGAATTAATAGTCGTAGATTATAAAGCTACATCTAAAAAGGGAACTGTTAATTTAGATGCCGACTGGCAGCAAAGTTATAAACGACAGTTAGAAATTTACCAGTGGCTGCTAAAACAAAACGGTTTTAAAGTTAGCCAGGTTGGATACTTCGTTTATACAAACGCCAATTCATCTTTAGATAAATTCAATAATTTGCTGGAGTTTGAAACGGTTGTTATTAAGCATAGCGGTGACTGTGACTGGGTTGAAAAGCTGGTATTTGATGCCAAAAATTGTTTAGAAGGGGAAATGCCGCCAGTTGGTATCAGCATTATGGGCGGCGAGTGCGAATATTGCGCCTACGCCCGGCAGCGCACAGAGCTGACAATGCAGCATCTTAAAAACCAAAAAGTAAAATCAAGCAGTAAAAAAGGTTTATAATAATTATATGATTGATGTTCAATTAGTTCGGGACAACCCTGAACTTGTTAAAGAAAAAATTAAACAAAAAGGATACTCTGTAGATATAGATAAATTTTTAAGCCTGGATACCGACCGCAGAGAACTTCTGCTTAGAGTTGAAAGCTTAAGACAGCAGCGGAATGAAACAGCCAGCCAAATGAAAGGCGGCAAGCCAGAGCAGGATTTAATTGACAAGGGCAAAGAAATCAAAATACAGCTTGCCGAACAAGAACAATATCTAGAAGAAACAGAAGAGCAGTGGCTGCAGCTTCTTAAAAAAATACCAAATATGCCGCTGGACACCGTACCTGTTGGCGCCAGCGAAGATGAAAATGTTGAAGATAAAACCTGGGGCGAAAAGCCGCATTTTGAATTTAAGCCGAAAAACCACTGGGAAATTGCTCAAGCAAAAGATTGGATAGACAAAGAACGAGCTGCTAAAGTCAGCGGCAGCCGCTTTGCTTATATTAAGGGCAGCCTGGCTTTAATGCAGTTTGCAATTATTAATTTCGTTTTAGAAACCCTTACCAACGAAAATATTATTTCAAGCATAGTAGAAGAAAATGGCCTGGCTATTTCAAAAAAAGTTTTTACCCCAATTTTGCCGCCGGTTATGATTAGAGGAAGTATTTATGACCAAATGGATAGGCTTGAACCGGCAGAAGATCGTTACAAAATTGAATCTGAAGACGATCTTTGGCTAATTGGCAGTGCTGAACATACACTTGGCAGTATGTTTGCGGGCGAAAATATTAGTCCAGACCGTTTGCCTATCCGGTTAATTGGTTATTCAACAAGTTTTCGCCAAGAAGCTGGTACTTACGGCAAAGACATGGAAGGCATTATTAGAATGCATCAGTTCGACAAGCTGGAAATGGAAACATTTAGCTCGGCTGAAACTGGTTATGACGAGCACAGGTTAATGATTGCTCTGCAAGAGTATTTAGTCCAGCAACTAAGCTTGCCTTACCGAAGGCTTAAAAAATGCACCGCGGACATTGGCAAGCCAGATGCCTCGGCTTATGATATTGAAGTTTGGTTTCCCAGCCAAGACAAGTACCGCGAAACACACACAGCAGATTACATGACCGATTATCAGGCACGGCGGTTAAACACTAAAAGTAACGGCCAGTTAGTTCATACTAATGATGGAACAGCTTTTGCTGTGGGTAGAATAATGGCCGCAATAATTGAAAATTATCAGACAGATGACGGCAATGTAAAAGTGCCGGAAGCTTTAAAACCGTATCTTAATGGAAGGGAGATATTATGATATCTAAACTAGAAATATCAGCCAC
>CAZJDP010000123.1:0-2051 GCA_964544805.1 uncultured Candidatus Saccharibacteria bacterium | reverse complement strand
ACTTAGATAATACCGACGCTTTAGCTGCATTATCTTGCTCAGCTAACCAAACTATTAAATTCATAAGCAGCGTGTGGGCCTGTGCAGCAGACAATGACACTACCTATAGCCAGGGCAGCGGCATTACTATAGCTGGCAGTGTTATAAGTTCTACGCTTGGAATTTCTATTGATAGCAGTGAAATTGTTGATGGCACGGTTGCGAATAGCGATCTGGCTAATAATGGTTTAACAATAATTGCCGGCAATGGTTTATCAAACGGCGGGGCAGTTTCTTTAGGTGGCACCGTAACAATAGATATTGGTGCCGGCAACGGAATAGTAGTTAATGCGAATGATATAACTATAGACACAACAACAACAGGTACTACAGCCTCTACAGGAAGTAATTCAGGATTAGAAGTTACCGCAGGTGGCTTAAGACTTACCGGAGGATGCTCCGATACCCAAATACTTAAATGGAGCGCCGGCGGATCATCTTGGAATTGTAGTGCAGATAACACTGGATCTGTTGCAGCTAATAGCCTAGACTTTTCCGAATTAAAAGACTCTTTATCACTTGACTCGACAACAACTCTTACGCTTGGTGCCAACAATTTAGAATTTAATATAGATTCATCCGGTGATATAGTTTTCAAAGACGCAGGAACGGCTTTCTTAACTCTAACAGATACAGGATCAATACTATTTAAAAATTCAGCAGATTCAGCAGCGGCTTTTCAAATACAAAAATTTGGTTCAACAACCAATGTTTTTGTTGCCGATACTTCTAATAATCGAATTTACATAGGTGATGTTACTGCTGATGGAACCGGCACTTTATTAGTTTTGGATTCAAAAAATACAGCCGGAGATCCTAGTGGAGTCAATGGCGGCAGTTACTATAATTCGTATGAAAATAGAGCCAGATGCTATGAGGCCGGCCAATGGCGAGATTGTAGCGGCATTGCCAGGCCAAATGACCGCAGGTCAACTATTATTCAATACCCTGGTTCAGGAACTGCATTTAGCCTCGTGGGTGATATTGCTACGGCTGCCGGCACTGCATCGGCAGTAGCTGCAACAGCTTCTGAAAGTGGATATATTAATTATGCTAGTGCCGGAACGACCAATAGCGTAGCTAGTGTCAGCGGTAATACTAACTATAGCACCAGCAACTATATTGACTATCAGACATTTGTTGCTATACCAACTACTACTGTGCTCAGGGTTTGGGTTGGTATAACTAACCAGACTGCTGCAACTATGGCGGCTTCTGCTAACCCGGCTGGACATTATGCAGCCTTTCGTTTTGATACGGTCGCCGGCGATACGGCTTACCAGTGCATTACCAAAGATAATATTACGCAAAATATTATTAGTTCCGGGATAGCGCCCGGAACAGCTGGCCGCAAACTAGAAATTGTTCAATCGCCGACAGATGTTGTATTCAAAATTGACGGGACAAGGGTTTGTAGATCTGTTAGCAATCTACCGGCATCAGCAATAATTATGCGGTATGCTAATAGTGTAACAACCTTGGAAAATGTTGCTAAAAGTATTCGCACATCATGGATTTTTGTAGAAACTAATAAATAAAAGGGTACTTATGAAAGAGATAAAAGTCAAAGAAGACAACAACGGTTCTGATCAAAAAAATAACCAAGTTAAAAAAACAAAACCTAAGTTAAATATTAATAAACCAATTTTAATTTTAATTGTTTTACTTGTAGTGGCAGTGGGCCTAGGAATTTTCTTTTTTGTTAAGTATAAAAATGTAGTTAATGACCCAAAAACAGCAGTAACCGAAAAATACAAGCAAGAAAGTAATTTAGTTCTTGAAAATTTGAAAAAGATTATTTTAATTGAAAATACTGAAAGTCCAACAATTGCCAGAGTCGAAGAACCAGAAAAATTAAAGCAAAAAAACGGGGATTTTTATAAAAATGTTCAGGCAGGAGATTATTTAATAGTATTCCCTAATAAAGCAATTATCTATAGAAACAGCAGTAACCAAATTATTAACATTGCCCCTATTACTACCGAAAGCCCTCGGCCGACAACATTGCCGGG
>CAZJDP010000122.1:0-2052 GCA_964544805.1 uncultured Candidatus Saccharibacteria bacterium | reverse complement strand
AGATGAATCAGCACCTACGCTCCAGTCAATCAAAACTCCTTCTAAGAAAAAAAATCAGGCCGAATAACTAAACCAGCGTATTTTGGTCCGTTACCGCTTAGTGCCTGCCATACAGGTGGATCTTCTTTTGGCACAGTAGATTGGCAAAATTGCAACGAAGGAAACCAATATGTATATACAATGTTAGAAGGTTCTGACTGTGCCGAATTCAAGGGTGATAGGCAGATTATTGAAACATTTTACGATTCTACAAATCAATACTTTTTGGGTCCGGGCTATGGCGAAAATATGAAATATATTAAATCAGCACAGCCAGACTTATATAGGCAAAAAAAGAATTCAAAGAAGTCATATGCTTATGGGTATGATGTATATATTCTGAATGAAACCAATTCCCCGAAGTTATTTAACATGGGACTTTATCCACTTTACGGAAAAGCTAAAAAAAGAGTTGGCACGCACCCTTTGGTTAGTGAAGATTTACTGATTTCAACTTATGACAATGATAATCCATCTAATGTAGACGAAGGAACGCTACCGTCAGCAAGTAGTTATAGGATATCTACTAGACCAGATATTAACTCAAAGTTAATAAATGAAAATTTTGTTGGCGCTCCAGTTTATGAAATCAAGCCAGATATGGCCAATGTAAATAAATATAAAAAAATTAAAGCATATTTATTAAAGGTAACCGTTAGAAACCCAGGTGATCCTTCTACTGCCGCTAAGACATTAATGCAAAGTTCTTTGCCGGGCTCTAAATCTGATCTTTGCTATGTAGGGAAAAATAGAAGATTCAGACCCTAAGTTCAAGGATAATAATACTTAACAACTAATAAAAAATAATTAATAAGCATTAAACTAGGAATTAAACGGTGCTTATGCTAAAATTTGCTCAAGTAGTATGTAAAAACATGTTTCAAATTATATGAACGAAAAAAAAGAAGTAGAATCATCGAAAAAAATACTTAAAACTGCCAAGGGTAACAAGGACAGCAACGATAAACAAGTATTCCAAAAGCCGGCTAACCGAAAAAAAATTGTATATATTATTGGAGCAACATTATTAATTGCCATAATTGTTACCAGTATTTTAATAATTGTTTCAAAAAATAGAAATAAAAATACAACTGAAGTTAACTTTGCCCAAATTGAACCACAGGCTGTTTATTACTATGATAATGAAAAGATAGATTCAATTATAAAACAAAAAATAGATATTAAGAATTATCCAGAGGCAGCGTATTCTGTTGCGGTTGCATATTTTGCAAAAGGTGATTTTAAAAATTCAGTAAAAATATATGAAGAACTGGTTAGCCAAACAAATGCAGGCTACAATATTTACTTTGACTATGCTTTAGCTGTATTTAACTTGGGAGACAAACAAAGAGCAATCCAACTTTTAGATGAATCTAATAAAAAATTACAAGAATCAAACTTGTCTGCTGATTCTAAAGCAGTTATAGCAGAGAAAATTAATAATAAAAAGAGTGCGATGAATGAATTTAGTAACTAACAAACAAAAAAGTATTCTTTCACTTATAGGAGCACTTATTATCTTTGCCATAACACTAATTCTTCTGAATAATAATGCCTTTGCCGTAGAAACTCTTAGCAATGAATTTCCTGATCCTGATATGGTTTCTAGGGGTCAGCCAATGGCAGTTGCGGCCTATACAACTTATACACAGTCAGGAACATCAACTTATAGGGTTTGGTCTAAGCAAAACATTACTTTTACGGTAACCATTAAAAACGGTAATTATTGTCCGGCTAACAATCCTCACGATTCTAGACAGCCGGGGGATAACGGAGCAATTAACAATACCTCACTAACAAAATATAAGCTAACAACGGGTATTGGTGCACCAACTCAAATAACTGCAGATTATAATAAAAACTGTGGTGCAGATATAACTTTTTCAAAGCAAGGCAGGATGGTTGAAGATAAAGATGACCCTGGTAATGGCTATAGATACTATGTTGATTTAGATGTAACACAACCAGACTCTGGGCCGAAAACAGGCATCCTTAATTATTACAAAATAATTG
>CAZJDP010000121.1:0-2072 GCA_964544805.1 uncultured Candidatus Saccharibacteria bacterium | reverse complement strand
TCACCTACTTTCGTTCGTGGACTATTTATTATAACATCAAACCCTTAAGTTAATCAAATGGCTGCCAAGAAATATTAAAATATAACAATTTATCCTATATTTTCCCTATTCTTATGAAGTCAAATTAGAACTTTGTGTTTTTACCTTAGTTGTAATATTAACAATTTAAGCTGTTGATTAGTGTGGATATGCTAGCTTGCCGCCAAGTGCAATATATAATAATCTTTATGCTTATTTTTATTCATGTTTCTATTTCTGTATTAAGCTTATGCCTGGCTACTAAAAATTTGCTTAGACCCAACAAATTAACATTAGCTTTATCTTATTCATTAATAGCTTTAACAATTTTAAGCGGTGCACTTATAGCAGTCGGTCAAAATATTCATTTGGTGCAGATATGTTCTGTTAGCATTGCTTATACTGTTATTGTTTCGTACTTGACCGTTACAGGAAGCAAAAAATTAGCTTCTCTAGAGCTAGAAGACTAAGCTTTTTTATAATTCTTAAGCTTAATTTGCTACAATAATGTTAGCTATGCAAGAGAAAATAAAAATAAAAGTACCTCTTTTTAAGACTCTTGCCTCCTACCCAACTAAATGGCTTAGAAGAGATATAATTGCCGGAGTAACAGTTGCTTCTATAGCAATACCCCAGGCTATGGCTTATGCTCAGCTGGCTGGCGTAGAAATAGCAATGGGCCTTTATGCCGCCCTTATAGGCATGGTTGTATTTGCTTTTTTTAGTTCTTCAAGGTTTGTAAATGTCGGTCCAGACGCGGCTATGGCAGCACTTACCGGGGCAACAATATTGCCGCTAGCTGGTGGCGACATATATAGGGCAGGCGCTCTGGTGGTAATTCTATCTATATTTATTGGCATAATATGTATTATTGGCGTTTTTGCTAGACTGTCTTTTATTGCCGAATTTATATCTAGGCCTATTCTACTTGGTTATATGGCCGGCCTTGCTTTAGCGGTTATTGCTTCGCAGGCTCCTAAGTTATTTGGCCTGGCTAGTCCGCAGCAAACAAATTTCTTTGGCTCGGTAAACTATATTATAAGCAACATTAGTAATTTTCATTGGTCGGTCGTGGCTTTTAGTGCAACTATTATGGCTTTAGGGATTCTTTTGCCGCTACGCTTCAAAAGGCTTCCGGTAGCAATTATTATTTTGCTAGGTTCAACTCTTATTTCTTTAAGCATAGGTTTTGCAGATTTAGGCATACCAGTTATGGGCAATATCCCAACAGGCCTGCCCTTTCCCCATCTTCCACTAATTAAGCCGCTTGATATTCAAAACTTAGTTGTTCCGGCAATGGCCATAACGGTTATTGGCTATGCCAATACAATTGCTGTTTCGCGGTCTTTTGCGGCCAAAAAAAATGATGAAGTAAACCCAAACCAAGAATTTTTTGGTCTAGGGACTGCTAATATTGCCTCTGGTTTATTTGGCGGCATGCCGGTTAATGCCAGCGCCACTAGGTCGGCCGTCTCGTTTGACAGCCGGGCCAAAACTCAGGTTGCCCAAATATTCGGCGCTGCTTTCATTGCCTTTTCATTGCTATTTTTGGCACCGCTTTTGCAATATCTACCCGTTAGCGCCTTAGCAGTAATTATTGTTTTAGCAGTCGCTAAACTTTTCGACTACAAAGAGCTCAAAACCATCTGGAAGGCTTGGCACAGTGAGGCGCTTCTAGCCATTATTACAGTCCTGGGTGTAACTTTCTTGGGTATTTTCCAAGGATTATTGCTGGCAGTACTGCTTGCTATATTTAACTTGGTTCGCCGAACTGCCTTTCCACAAGATGCAGTCCTTGGCATGGCTAGCAATGGAGCTTTTCGAGACGCTTCTAGGCCGCCAAAAACAAAAGCGATAAAGGGTATGGTTATTTATAGATTCGACGCTCCGCTATTTTTTGGTAACTCTACTTATTTTAGAGAAAGAGTACTAAGCTTAATTGATGAGCATCAAGGTAGTGTTAAATGGTTCTTGTGGGATGCAGAAACAATAACCTCTATTGATTCTACAGCCGCTAAAATGCTAGAAGGTTTAATAGCAGACCTAAAAGCCAG
>CAZJDP010000120.1:0-2074 GCA_964544805.1 uncultured Candidatus Saccharibacteria bacterium | reverse complement strand
GTGTCCATTCTTTTATCGAACACATAAAGGCTGCCCTCCCAAAGTCCGTCATCTCCAAATTCTTCGCCGTATTTAACAATACCACCGTCAATTTGATACACCTCTTTAAAGCCCCTGTTTTTCATTAAGGCGCTTAACGCTTCACAGCGAATACCACCAGTGCAGTAACTAATAATTGGCTTGTCTTTAATATCATCGTATTTAGAGTCTTCAATTTCTTTAATAAAATCATGGCTAGTTCTAACATTTGGAACTACGGCATTTTTGAATTTACCAATTTGAGCTTCGTAGGCATTACGGCCGTCAAAAAAAACAACCTCACCCTTTTTTTCTTCAATTAATTTATGAACCTGTTTAGGTTTTAGGTGCTTGCCGCCGCCAATAACGCCTTTTTCATTAACTTTAATTTCATCCGGGGCACCAAAAGCGACTAGCTCAGGACGATTTTTGACACTTAACCGCGGAAAATCGTCTGCGCCGCCATCACTCCACTTGTAGGTAATGCCCTTAAAAATGGTTAAATTATTTTCTTCAATATATTCTTTAAGATCTTCAACATTACCGCCAAGTGTTCCGTTAATACCATGCTTGCTTATAATAATCCGGCCCTTTAAGCCAAGTCGTTTACACAGTTCTTTCTGCCACAGCACAGTCGTTGCCGGATCTTTAACGGGAGTAAACTTGTAATATAAAATAATCTTTTGCATCTAACAAATTATATCAAAAAGAGTTAATTAATTTCTAAATTAAACTAAACAAAAGTATAATAATAACGCATGAAAAGCTTGCCAATTAATGTCATTAAAAGAATTGCCGGCTTAGTGCTTATTGTCGGAATAGTTGTTTTTCTCATGACAAGACACATAGATATAGCGATTCTTTTAGAAACAGGTGGAATTATTGCTATTGCTGCAACTATTTTTGCAGAAACCGGACTGTTGATTGGTTTTTTTCTACCAGGTGATACATTGTTATTCGCAGCTGGTTTTTTTGCAGCTCAAGGAAAAATAAGCCTACTTGGCAGTCTGTTAGCGATTTTTTTAGGTTCTGTACTAGGAAACATGATGGGCTACGAAATTGGCCGCCGTTCAGGCCCGAAGATATTTACCAATGAAGACGCCTTATTGTTAACTCCGCAAACTATTGACGGCGCCCAAAAATTTTATAAAAAACATGGAGGGAAAACTATTTTGTTAGCCCGTTTTATACCAATAATTAGAACTCTTGCTCCGCTTATGGCCGGGATTGCCAAAATGAACTACCAGACATTTCTTTTTTACAATATACTAGGTGCTATTTTCTGGACAGTATCGGTTACAATGATTGGTTACCTAGCCGGTAGAATGATTGGGCAATACTTTAATATAGATAAATACCTGCTGCCAGTTATATTACTGGCTATGTTATTAACATTTGGGGCAAGTTTTTTGCATATTCTAAAAAACAAGCAGCAAAGAACTATCTTTCTCAATAAAATAAAAGTATTTTTTACTAACTTTTTTAAAAATTAGAACTTGCTTTTAGGGCCTTCTATTAAAACTTTTTCTAGCTCAACACTTTTTTGGATTATTGTTTTTTCAAGATTCATTATAGATTCAGGATTAGGCATATGTAATATAGGAGCTAGTTTATTATTGCCTAGTGCCAGGCCGATTAACGCTATGGACAAGCCCAAAAAATCATTAACGGTCAGCGTTGCTCCTGTTAACACTATCGCCGCTAGTGCTCCTGTAATAGGCGCTATATAGTTACTGTCAGCCAGCTTTTCGGCAGGCAGCCCCCGAGCGCTTTTTAAGAAATACAAATATGGTACTACTCCGCCCAATGTGGCAGCAGTCAATAACCAAAATGTACCAGCAAGCGATATTTCTGGCAGATTGCCAACAAACAAAGCTCGGACTAAAAAAGTTCCACAAAAAAACAGGGCTGCTACAGAATAATCATAAAATGCTAGCTGATCAGGATTAGCAACATGTTTTTGCGCAATCATTTTACGAGCAATTATTGTACTAAGTGCCAAAGAA
This sequence comes from uncultured Candidatus Saccharibacteria bacterium, assembly GCA_964544805.1. Classification (GTDB taxonomy): domain Bacteria; phylum Patescibacteriota; class Saccharimonadia; order Saccharimonadales; family CAIOMD01; genus DALYDK01. Next base: position 50 of record CAZJDP010000120.1, on the reverse strand, counting down.
ATATTAGATAATAATATCATTAAGTCACCCATTAAACTCGAGTTATCGTT
>CAZJDP010000119.1:0-2074 GCA_964544805.1 uncultured Candidatus Saccharibacteria bacterium | reverse complement strand
ACGGATTAAGAGAAGACCAGCAGAATAATTTCTATAACTCAGTAATTATTTCCGTTGTCGGCACCGACGGATTTGATGTAATTAAATTAGACGACCAAGTAAGGCAGGCAACAGCTGAAATAAATAAAAATTTTAGCGATGGCTACAAAGCAGAAATTAGTGCCAGTTTTGCTCCGGGTATAAAAGATAATATTAGCGAACTTCAGAAAGTTCTATTAGAAGGCCTTATTGCCGTACTTATAATTGGCTCTTTGGTTATAGCTATTAGGGCGTCTCTGATAACAGTTGTTTCTATGTTGACTGTTTTAGGAGCAACCTTAGCCTTCTTGTTCTTAATTGGCTATTCATTAAATGTCATAACTTTGTTTGCAATTATTTTGTCGCTATCGCTTATTGTCGATGACACGATTATCATGGTCGAGGCCATAGATGCTCAAAGAAAACGGCAAAAAGACGCTAAAAAAGCCGTAGAAGAAGCAACCAAAAAAGTTAGCAGGGCAATGATTGCCGCAACTACGACGGCTGCCCTTAGTTTTGCACCGCTGGTATTTGTTGGTGGAATTTTAGGAAGCTTTATTCGAACAATTCCAATAACTATTATTGCCGCATTACTAATTAGCTTACTGGTAGCTTTAGTTTTTATTCCGCTGTTTGCTAAGTTTGTTTTTTTGGGTAAAAAGCAAATGGGCGAAGAAAATGTTCATGAAGTCGGGGCAAGCTTTGAAGCTGCAATAGCCAGGTTTATTTCTAGGCCGATGCTGTGGGCAAAAGGTTCAACCAAAAAATTATTTTTAGTTGGCTTTAGCGCACTTTTTATTGGATTAGGTTTTATTGTCGCCAGTGGTTTCGTTGGCAAGAATGTAGTTTTTAATATTTTTCCGCCTAGTAAAGACGCGAATGACTTGCAGGTTACTTTATCTTTTGTCCCCGGGACCAATATTAAGACTGCTCAAGCAGTAGCCGACGAAGCTAATAAAATTGTCGGCAGTAGTTTAGGCAAGAACTTTTCAACAGCAACATATTACGGACAGGCCGACGATCAATCGGCGCCGCTTAATGTTCAATTAATTTCATACGATGAAAGAAAAGAAACATCTAAACAGCTGGTTGAACAGCTTAATGAAAGTTTCAAAAACTTTAAAGGCGCCGAAGTAACAATTAGACAGGTTGACGCTGGCCCTCCAGCTTCGCCGTTCAAAGTTAGAATAGAATCGGATAACCGCGACAGCGCCTTTAAACTAGCTAATGACATGGCCGTCTTTTTGAAAGACAAACAGCTAACCCGGGCAAGCGGTGAAGTTGCCAAAATAACAGAAGTCAGCGTCAGTAATCCAGGCTCTTTTAACCGGCAAAACGGAGTATTAAATGTCACAGTAACTGCTAATTTTGACGGTGATGATACAACCACTTTGGTTAACTTAGCCAAAGAGGCGGTTCAAAAAGAATTTACGGCCGAAAAAATAGAATCATACGGCCTAGATAAATCGGCCGTGGTTTATGACTTTGGCCAAGAAGACGACAACCAAAGTTCGTTTAAAACCTTGGCGGTAGCTTTCCCCCTACTACTGTTAGTAATTTACCTGCTGCTTGCCTTGCAGTTTAGAAGTTTACTGCAGCCTCTGTTAATATTCATGGCTATTCCATTTAGTTTATTTGGTATTACTTTAGGACTTTATTTAACTGAAAATCCATTTAGTTTCTTTGCTATGCTTGGCTTTTTTGCCTTAATTGGACTAAGTCTGAAGAACACAATACTGCTGACAGATTATGCTAACCAGGCTAGAAGATCGGGTATGGGGCCGATTGATGCGGCCCACGAAGCCCTGGCTGAACGGTTTAGGCCACTGATTGCCACCAGCTTAACGGCGGTCGTCTCGTTAATACCGCTAGCTATTACTAGTCCTTTCTGGGAGGGCCTGGCTATAGTTCTAATATGCGGCCTGCTAAGCAGTACTTTCCTGGTTGTTACAATATTCCCTTATTATTATTTAGGCGCCGAATTTCTGAAAATAAATGTATCAAGAAAACTTGGCTTGTCTTGGCTAATTGCCAGCGGGCTGGCTATTGTATTACT
>CAZJDP010000118.1:0-2094 GCA_964544805.1 uncultured Candidatus Saccharibacteria bacterium | reverse complement strand
TTAGTATCGATTTGAGTTTAAACCAATATTAATACCAAAAATTCAAATCAGTTTTGTATGAAATTAAATTTTGACATAATACATAGTTTTATTAAAAAGCATGCTTTTACGAGCGGTGTTTTTGCTATTATTTTTGGTTTTGTTTTCTTTTCTTTTAGCTTGGTAGCCGCCAACGGCCAAACTCTTGGTCCTAGCGACAATCACATTGTCAGCCTATACGCCGATGATTCTAATTCATCTGTGCCAACCAGGGCCGAAACAGTCGGTGAGTTTTTGGAAAAGGCCAATATAAAACTTGGTGAATACGATTTAGTCGAGCCGGCCAAAGAAACGAAAATTACAGAAGATAACTTTAGAATTTCTGTTTATAAGGCCCGACCGGTAACAATTGTTGACGGCAATAATTCATTATTTGTTATGACGCCTCATAAAAGCCCTAGGCTAATTGCTGAAAAAGCTGGTATAACGACTTACCCAGAAGACACCGTAGAACTTTCAAGTGTTAATCAATTCATAAAAGAACAAACAATTGGCGAAAAACTTATTATAGATAGAGCGACGCCTGTTTCTCTTAGCTTATACGGTGCACCTTCGGCTGTTTACCATACAAGAGCTACAACTGTTGGCGAGTTTCTAAAACAAAACAATATTACACCAGAGGCTGGCGCAACAGTTACCCCTGCGCAGGAAACTGCTCTGTCGGACAATATGTCTATATTTATATCTAAATTTGGCAAGAAAACTTTAACCGAAGAAGTCGAAGTGCCGTTCGATAAAGAAACTACTAATGATCCAAACCAGCCAGCAGGCAAAATAACCGTTATTACGCCTGGCACGCCAGGCAAGAAGCAAGTTACTTACGAACTAGACTTAAGAGACGGCAAGGAAATTGCCCGAAGGACTATTCAAGAAGTCGTAACCAGCCAACCACAAAAACAGATTCAAACCAAAGGCACTAAAGTTGCTGTTGTATCTGGTGATAAGGTTGATTGGATGCGGGCAGCCGGAATTAGCGAAGCAGAATTTGGCGCCGTAGATTTTATTATTGGCAGAGAATCGGGTTGGCGGCCAGCCGCTATGAATGCTGGAGGTTGTGGCGGTTTGGGCCAGGCTTGCCCGGTTTCAAAACTCGCTAGAGCTTGTCCTAACTGGCAAACAGATCCAGTCTGCCAGTTAAATTATTTTGGTGGATATGCCAAAGGGCGATACGGCAGCTGGACAGGAGCCTACAATTTTTGGCTTAGCAACCACTGGTGGTAAGTATGTTGCTGCCAGAAACCAATAAATCTTTAGGCCAGCACTGGCTAACAGATAATTCTATACTTGAGTCTATAGTAGCAGCAGCTAATTTAACAGACGGGGAACTTGTTTTAGAGATTGGCCCCGGGCCCGGTTTTTTAACCGAGCAAATTTTAGCAAAAACAGATAATTTGGTGGCCGTAGAGTATGACAAAGAACTATATAACCAGCTAGCTAAAAAGTATCAAACAATAAAAACAGTCCAAATAATTAACCAAGATATTTTAAAGTTTAATTTCTCTAGCATTCAGCATCCGTACAAAATAATAGCCAATATTCCTTACTATTTAACGGCTAATTTACTACGGATATTATCAGAAGCCAACAATCCGCCGCGCCTAGCGGTTTTACTGGTTCAAAAAGAAGTAGCCCAGCGAATAAATGCCGCTGCCGGCCAGCATTCAAAATTAAGCATTTTTATTCAAAATGTATTTGAAACTAGGCTGGGCCCTGAGGTTGCCGCTGAATATTTTTCTCCGCCGCCAAAGGTAGATTCCCAGGTAATTGTTTTGACTAAAAGGCCTAAAGAACTTGTCCCGTATCATTTAAAAAAGCAGTTTTCTGTTCTAGTAAAGGCTGGCTTCTCGGAAAAGCGCAAAAAACTGCGAAGCAGTTTAAGTGGAGGCTTGAACATCTCAAAAGAAGAAATCGATAAATTACTCAATGCCAGTAAAATAAACCCAGATGCCAGAGCCCAGGAATTATCAATAAATAATTGGATAGAACTTGCTAGTAACTTTACAAAGTAAAGTAAATGAATTATTATCTTTATAATAAATAAGGTATAAACATGAC
>CAZJDP010000117.1:0-2097 GCA_964544805.1 uncultured Candidatus Saccharibacteria bacterium | reverse complement strand
TATGCCCCGTGAATTGTTTATTTTTACAAACTTCATTAACCCTTTTATTATACCATTTAATAGAAGTTAGTTGTTAGAGTCTTGAAGATGGAATTTTGTCTAAAACTTGTTGCAAAGGAACAGCACCTTCGGGCTTCGATGAAGTGATTGCTCCATCAAAAGATTCGTTCTTAAAGTTTAGATTTGCCTTCCAATTGGCAGTACTCCCACTACTTAAACTACCTTCGCCATTAAAATTGCCCATTAATGATAATTTTTTGGCGTTAACTACAAGCTGAGCCTTAAAATTATATTTATTTTTATTAGTATCGGCTTTTTCAGCTGTAAATATTACTAACTCATCATTGCCTTTATAAATTTGCCCGAAATCTGTATAGACTTCTCCCGTCTCCAACATATCATCATAACTTTTGCAAAAATCTGTCGTTTGATTCTCTAGGCCAAGATCATTGGTTTGCTTTTGACAGTCTTCTTTTTGTTTTTTAAAATCCGTATTCTTGGCTTCTAGGTCATCATAAATCCTAATTTTATGAAGCAACTTGTATTTTTTATCTACCCAAATATCAAACTGCTTATCTAGTGACTTCGACTCTGTAATAGACTTCTGACAATCATCTTTATAGGTTTTAATTGTTTCATTATATTTATTATCGTCCGAGCTTATAGATTTTTTAACCGTCTGGTTGACACTAAGCTTTTCTACCATTGCTAGGCAATATTTTTGTAAATTATCTTTATTAATACTTGCTTTGTAATGGTTGGCCTTGATCCCTTCAGAATCTTCTGTTTTGATAAAATCATTCAATTGTATAACCGCCTTTTGTGAGTCTTCTGTAAAGATATACTCTTTATTAACCATATTAATATCTTCCAATACGCCAATTATTTCATCGCTTGTAACATTGCTATTATCTTGCTTTTGCTGAGCGCCTTCTATTGATTGCTGATACTGTCTATAAAAGTCCTGTTCAATTGCTATCCACTTATTATCATAATTAGCACTAAAGCCTGGCAGCAAAGAGTCCAGCTCTAAATCACCAATACCGCTAAGCTTAAAATATATGTTAGGCAGAGTAGCCTTTTCTGGTAGCTGAGTTTTGACATCAATACCTAAATTAACCTGCTTTTGTTCATTTGCTTTCTGGCCGTTAATTTTAAGGTTAGAATTAGAATTTGCCTTATCATACTGTGAACCCAAGTTAATAGTATAAGTTTGGTCATCTATGCTCACTTGCCCGTCTAAGCTGATTTTATTTTTCTGCAAGGCTTGCTTAATTACTGGGTCATTAGACTTAGTAAGAATTGTGCTAAATTGATCTCCTGTTCTTGTTAGACCAGTCTGCCATACATTTTGAGGTCGGTTGGGTATATAAAAAGCCAGCACGCTAACTACGGCCATTAAAATAACGGCTACAGTGCCAAAACCAGCTAATAATACTTTTTTGTTTAATTTCTTTTTTGTAGCAATAGGTACTTGAGCCGAAACGGCCTGATTATCAATCGATCCAAAATAGCCATTACCAGATATTTGGCTAGGTTGAAAATAATTATTTACTGGATTCGAACTTTCGCCGACTACTGCTGCCCGCTGCTTTAAAGAATCATCTAGCTGACCATTGCTCGATACGGTAGGCTGGGCCACTACATTATCAAAGCCTTCATATTGTCCTGAAAGAGATGGTCCGTCTAAGCTGCCAGTTGGCGGATCGGACTTTTGCTGGTTGGGCTGAATCACCATCCCTGAATCACTCAAAACATTTTGGGCCGCAATAATTTCCTGGGAATTTGTTGTTAATTGTTCGGGTTGCTGACTTTGTTGAGGCAAAATATTATTATTAATCGGCTCAATTCTGGCTTTTTCTGTCCGCTCCAGCCGGCCAATTCTACTACCTGCATCATTATTGGTATCTTCATTAGGAGTGATAAAAGGTTCGTTAGGAGGATTTTGGTCTGCATTCATATTTATTTTAGTTGTTCACAAAGGCTGTCGGTTTGGTTGTTACCATATTCTGGGCAGTTTGACTGTTCTTGATTCTTTCTAAGCTCTGAAGCCTTTGGGCGTCAACCTCTAAACTGGCATATTCTTCTTTTAGTTCT
>CAZJDP010000116.1:0-2109 GCA_964544805.1 uncultured Candidatus Saccharibacteria bacterium | reverse complement strand
ATGTCGTTATTAACTATCTCGTTTTTTGTAATCATACTTTTATATAGAATACTACTGCCGCTGCCGCATGAAAATAGGTTATTTGGTATTGATTTAAATTTTGTTTATTACTTAATATAAAAAATTATAATTCTGCCCAGTTGTTGCCGGTTTTTACATCTACAGCTAATTTTATTTTTATTTCTGGAGCAATATTTTCCATAACTTGCTTAATTTCTATGGCCAAGTCTTGGCTTAGGTTCTTGGGACATTCTACTAAAATTGAATCATGTACTTGCAAAATTTGTCTGGCTCCCTTGGGCAAAATATCATCTACCGCGACCATAGCTTTTTTCATAATATCGGCTTCAGTTCCTTGTATTGGTAGATTAACAGCCTGTCGTTCGGCGCTCGAACGGACAATAAAATTAGATGAATTTATATCAGGCATAGGCCTTTTTCTGCCATAAAAAGTTTCTACAAAACCATTTTGCTTGGCTTGTTTTTTAATATTTTCAATATATTCAACCAAAGGCTTTCTAGAAGCAAAATATCTATCAATAAAATTTTTAGCATCGTTGATTTTCATCCCAGTAGCCACACTCAAGCCGTGGGGGCTCATGCCGTACAGAACTCCAAAATTAATAGTTTTGGCAGCACCGCGCATTTGAGGAGTAACATCGTCAAGGGCCACACCATAAACTTCTGCGGCAGTTCTGGTATGAATATCTTCGCCGCTATTAAAAGTTTCAACCATATCTTCATCACCAGCTAGAATCGCCGCCAGCCTCAGCTCAAATTGGCTATAGTCAGCACTTATAAAAACAAAGCCTTCTTCGGCAATAAATGCAGACCTGATGGCCCTGCCGGCGTCAGATTTAATTGGTATATTTTGCAAATTCGGGTCAACACTGCTCAACCTGCCTGTTGGAGCAACTGTCATATTAAACGAAGTATGAATCCGGCCGTCAGGACCGATTTGTTTGGGTAATGTATCGAGGTAAGTATTTTTTAATTTTGTATATTCTCGGTACTGCAATATAGAGTTAATAATTGGATGGTAATCTTTTAGCTTATCAAGCTCATTGGCAGCCGTAGAATAACCTGTTTTGCCTTTTTTAATGCCAACCGTTGGCAGGCCTAAAACAACAAACAATATATCCGCCAGCTGCTGGGGACTAGAAATATTAAACTCTTGCTCGGCGTAGCCATATATTGTTTGTTCAAGGTCGCTAATATAATCTTCTAACTGCCTGTTAATGGTAGCTAGAATGTCTTTCGATACTTTTATGCCGGACAGCTCCATTTTTGCTATAACCGGTATTACCGGCCACTCAATATTTTGAGCCAAAGATAATAATTTAGGCTGCTGGGCAAAAATAGTAGTCTGCAGTGCATATAAAGCTTTTATTACACCTATAAATTCAGCCGCGTATAGCCCTATGTCTTCAGGTGGAATATCATTTTCGTCAGGAAGTAAATAATTTAATTTATCACTAGCCATACTGCCAAGCGAAGTAGATTTATCTAAAGAATTTATTAGAAAGTTGGCTACCTGGACATCATGAGCAACTTTGAAATTTTCAATTCTCAGGTTGAACAATAACTTTATGCTTTTCTTAAGATCATAACCAACTAAAGCTGCATTTTCTAAAACAGTTTTAATAGGTGCGGTATCTTTAAAGTTTTCGAAAAGCGTTACCTGGCTGCTATTGCCAACGAGCAAAGCGACCGGTTTAGCACAATGAATATCTCGGCAAATTGAATAAACAAATAGAGTATCTTCCCTTATAAATTGATTATTGGCCACTAATTTTGGCAGCTCCAGCTCGCCGCTAGGAGCAGCTTTGCCAACGCTGTCAAGCGCCTGGGCAGTTAATGGTAAATCTTTAAAAGATCTTAAAATTGCTTTAAATTCTAATTTTTCTAAATTTGCCCTAAGCCTAGCGCCGTCAAAATTATTGACATCCATTGCCGATAGATCTAAGTCAATAGGGGCATCAGTATATAATTTTGCCAGCTGTTTGCTTAAATATGCCAGCTGTTTGCCAGACTCTAATTTCTGTCTAGTCGAACCTGTTATTTCATCTATATTTTCATAAACACCATCAAGAGTTTGATATTTTTGCA
>CAZJDP010000115.1:0-2132 GCA_964544805.1 uncultured Candidatus Saccharibacteria bacterium | reverse complement strand
TCTGAAAATAAATGTATCAAGAAAACTTGGCTTGTCTTGGCTAATTGCCAGCGGTGTGTGTATTCTATTTCTTGGCAGACTAGAACCAATTTTAATCTTTGTTGCCTTAGTCCTAGCCGTTGTTGTCGGTATAGGTTATTTAATTAAACATAATCTTTCTAGCGGCAAGCGGGCCTAGGTCGGCAAAGCTTAAATAATAAACAAATTTGGTATAATAATTTACTAGTAAGTTTCAAAATAATTGGGAGGTATAGGTGTCAGAAAAGGCCCAAAGAGCAGGAATTCTGCTAATAACCATAATTTTTATTGTTTTTATTGTGGGTGTTACAGTTTATTCATTTATAGATAACAAAAAAACTCAAAATAAAATTAACGCTAACACAACAGCAAACCAGGAGGGTAAATTGAAAGGGACACAATTACAAAACTTTGAACCAATAGCTAAGGTCGATGAACTTAAAACTATTACAATTCAGCCGGGGCAGGGCGATGCAGTTGTCAAAGATTCTGATACGGTAACCGTTCACTACACCGGCGCGCTGGCAAATAGCGGTAAAATATTTGAAAGTTCATTAGACAGCGGCCAGCCTGCAACATTTCCGTTAAGCGGCGTAATTACCGGTTGGACTAAAGGTATTCCAGGCATGAAAGTCGGGGAAACCCGCCGGTTAATTATTCCTAGCAGCTTAGCTTATGGCGCATCTGGAGCTGGCTCTGATATTGGACCGAATGCAGATTTAGTTTTTGATGTAACTTTACTCAAAATTAATTAAAAAACACTACATGTAGCGTAGTTTGTATGTTATAATACACAATATAAGGAATAAATATGGCAAAAAATATTACAATTTATACAACCAACACCTGCGCTTACTGCGTTATGGTCAAAAAATGGCTTGCTAGCAAAAGCATTGCTTACGATGAAGTAAACTTAGACAATAATCCAGAAAGGGCCAAAGAGGCTCTAGAGGTTTCCGGCCAGCTGGCTGTTCCGGTGACTGTCGTTACTAAGAATGATGATTCTAGAGAAGTAATTGTAGGTTATAATTTAGCAAAACTTGCCCCAGCGGTTGCCTAAGGAAAGGAATAGCATGAAAGAATATTCTGTTGTTACTATAGGCGCGGGTCCAACGGCTCTGGCCGCCGCAATCTATACTACCAGAGAAGATATTGAAACAGTTCTGCTGGAAAAGGGCATTATTGGCGGCCTAGCGGCAACGACCGATTGGGTTGATAATTATCCTGGTTTTCCAGAGGGAATTAGCGGCCTAGATTTATCGGAAGCTCTTAGAAAGCAAGCTGAGCGCTTCGGCGCCAAAATTGAACTAGGTGAAGTCAGCGATATAAGCAAAGAAAAAGACGGTAAAATTAAGCTAACCACAACAGATGGAGACATATTAGCCAAAGCCGTTCTTGTTGCTACGGGCAGCGATTACAAAAAACTTGGCATTCCCGGAGAAGACACCTATTATGCCAGAGGCGTGCATTACTGCGCCACTTGCGATGGTGCTTTTTACCGTGATAAAAAAATAGTCGTGGTGGGCGGCGGAAATTCTGCCGTTCAAGAAGCCTTGTTTTTAACCAAATTTGCCAGCGAAATTCACTTGCTTGTCCGCAGCGATAAGTTCAGAGCTTCTGATGTTTTGATTCACGAACTAGAAAAAAATCCAAAAATTACCGTTCATATGAACACAACTACCGATAAAATTGTCGGCGACAATAATTTTGTGAACAAGGTAATAGGCACAGATAAAACAACAAATAAAGAAGTTGAATTTATTGTTGACGGAGTGTTTATTTTTATAGGCTTATTACCCAATACCCAGTTTTTAAATGGAAAATTAGCTTTAGATGGAATTGGCCTAATTAAAACCAATGACAGGCTAGAAACCAATATGAAAGGTGTTTTTGCCGCCGGCGATGTCAGAAGCGGTGCTACCATGCAAATTGCCAGCGCGGTTGGCGAAGGTGCAACGGCTGCCCTGCGAATCAGAGAATATCTAGAATCGGCTAAATTAGACTAAAGCTTATTTTTTAGTTATCATAAAGACAAGTAAAAAGGACCTTTGGTTGTGGTGGAAAAATCTCATAAAAAAAGAATAATCATTTTACTGATTATTATATTTATTATT
>CAZJDP010000114.1:0-2192 GCA_964544805.1 uncultured Candidatus Saccharibacteria bacterium | reverse complement strand
TATGACCCGCAGTTTCCAATAAACCAATCGTTTGAGCAAACGCAAGAAGCCTTGGAAGTGTTCAAGAGTTTAGGCTTTTTAGAATTAGTAGAACCCGAGGGAGGTGAGTACGACCAGGTTTTAATTCTAGGCGGCGAACAGAATTCAAACCATATTAGAATAGATTTCGCTTTAAACCTGTTAGAAACTGGTCAAGCTACCCTTTCAGATGACGGAACACTGGTTTGTTTAGGCGGTGATCGACAGCTAAAAGTTCGTGAATTAGGGGCTGTCGGACAAGATATAGAAAAGATTAATAACAATCCTGATATGAAAAATATGTGGGCCAATCAGCTGCTGCGCGATGAAATGACCGCTTCAATGACCGAAGAGTCGGCAATGCGGGTTGCGCTGACGGCAAGGCTGGGTGCTTTAACTCTTGCCGAAAAACATATAAGGCTAGAATCTAGCAGCACTATTAGCCACAATGTATATAGCCAGCATGGCTTTAATATTCCCAATATAGCCACTGTTTTTGCACCAAAAGTTCACAGGCCGCTTGGCGACCCGAGGCACACGACAGAATCAACGGTTGTAGAATGGCTTAATCATTTAAACCCTAAGGAGGGCAGCAGGGTGCTCTTTGTTTCTAATGCGCCATATACAATTAGAACTGCCAGGAACTTTTACACTGCAGTTAAGAATTTAAGACCAGATTTAAAGCTAGATTACAGTGGAGCGGAGGCTGCCAACGATTCGCTGCTATCTAGAAGGTGCTATGGCGAACTTGCCAGGTTGCTTTTTGATGACAATAAGCTAAGTATTTAAGAAAATTTATTTTTGCACAGAAGCGATTATTGGCAATTTGTCGTAACTAGGGCTTGAGCGCTGCAACCTGTCTATTAAATTAAAAATTTGTTTCATTCCATCTGCCATAGCTTTACTTTCAATTATTAAGCCCAACGCTTCTTCGCCAAAAGCTATAAAATAAGTTTTATCACCATATACGCCCCATTCCAGCGGGGCTGTATAATCGCTTTTATCTAGCCATGTGCGGGTTAGTAAATATTTTTGGTCTGTTTCGTTATAATTTTTTGTGGCCTTTCTATTGTCTGGAACTATAGCCTTTCTAGGCAGTTTGGCATTAACTGCAAGCATTCTTAAGTTGTGCATTTCACCGTAGCCATAGTAATCTATCGCTTTGGGTGATAAAACGAATAATATTTCTTGATTTTCTTCGACTTGATCTTGGTATATGGCTTTTATTTGGTCTTTACCAACAAAAAATCTCACACCAGGCTGTTCATTATTTTTTATATACTGTTTTATTAATTCCTGGCTGGCTGCCTCAAGTTCTAGCTCGTGTTGACTAAAGGCCTGTTTTTTTTCATAGGCAAGCTGTAATAATCTGTTAGGATTATTGGCCCTATAGTGTAACTTTTTATCTTTTTTGTATTTTTCAACTAATGCCAGGCTAGTCAGCTTATCTAGTATTTTGTATATATTGGTCCTTGATTCTTTTGTAGTTTTCGATAAATCAGCGGGCAGCCATTCCTTTTTGGTAAGCATTGTTTCATATATATATGCTTCGGTAGGCGATAAGCCAGATGCACTAAGGTTAATCATGAATTAATAATAGCATATAAATCACAGTTTGTGAATATTAAATTCACAAAAAGAAAAAAACAGATTAACAAAATAATATTAATGTGAATATAGTATTGACAATATATCAAATTGTTGGTATAATGCTTTGCATAACTAATTAACAAAGGAGTTATATGAAAGGCGCAACATTAGCAGACAGTACGCTCGCAACAATGAACGAACTGCTCAGTGAACTAGAAGTATTACGCTTTGAAAACGAAAAACTCAAAATTGAAAACATATTAATTAAGAATTTAATAAACGAAGGATAAATCTATGGAAAATGAACGAACATCAGAGTTAGATAACTCGCTAGTATATAACTCAGCATGGGTTGCAGATGATCTTAAGCATTTCATCAGCGATGAATCTGGCTTAACTTATAAACAGTTAGTAGATGAAATTAATAAGTTAAATGGTAAATTCACTACTTTTGACAATTTTGACTTTGATACACAATATCTTGCTGATATAGGGTTTGCCGAGAATAATATTCAAGAAGCAATTATCACAGAGCAAAACAAAAGAGAGGAAGACGAAGAATACCAGCAAGAGCGAGAAGCTAT
>CAZJDP010000113.1:0-2205 GCA_964544805.1 uncultured Candidatus Saccharibacteria bacterium | reverse complement strand
AAAAGCCAATTAGTAAAAGAGATAGACGAAAAAAAGCTATCGTTAGGCAAGAGCGAAAAGCTCAAAAAGCCAAACGAGCTAAGCTAGGTCAACGATAATGATTGTCGAACAAGTCAATCAGGATTTAATAGCAGCGCTAAAGTCGGGCCAAAAGCCCAAGGCAGAGGCGCTGCGTTTGCTTAAAAGCGCCTTAACTAACCAAAGAATCAATCTTGGCCACGAACTGAATGATGACGAAGCCGTCAAAGTTATTAAAAAAGAAATTAAAGCCCGCATAGAAGCCAGAGATTTATTTAGAAACAATAATCGACCCGAACAAGCCGATAAAGAAGAGTTTGAACGGAGCGTTTACGCTGAATTCGTGCCAGCAGAGCTAACCGATGATCAAATTCTAGAGATTGTTCAGGGCGTTTTAAGCGAAAAAGGTCCAGAAGCGCCTTTTGGCTTGCTGATGGGTGAATCTATAAAAAAAGTGGCCGGCCAAGCCGATGGCGCCAGAGTAAGCAAAATTTTAAAAGAAAACTTAAAGTAAATAATGACCAGTATTTTCGTTGTCCTAGGTTTAGCCGGTTCAGGGAAAAGCACTCAAAGTAAACTGTTGGCTGAAAACCATGGCTATCATTGGCTGTCAGTCGGCCAGCTATTAAGAGATAAAATAACCGGTCATTTAAAAGAAGAAATGCTAACCGGAAAAGTACTAGAAGAAAGCATTGTTACCGAAGTTGTCGAACCTGAGCTGCACTTAAATAGCAGTGATGACCACACTATTGTTCTAGACGGCTATCCAAGAGGCAAAGAGCAAGCAGCCTGGCTAATTGCCCGGCAAAAAGCCGGCAAGCTGCAAGTTAAGTCGGTTATACATATCAAAACCGGTGAAGAATTAGCTAAAACAAGGCTGTTAAACCGCGGCCGGCAAGACGATAACGAAGAAGCTATTGCCGAAAGATTTCAAGAATACGAGCATACAATAAAGCCCATAATTGAAGAATTTAAAATTAATAATATTTCAGTTATTGCAGTTAACGGCGAACAAGCTATCGAAGCAGTTCAAAATGAAATATTATCAGCCCTAGAAAGTTAGAAATGTCAGAGACAAGAGTAAAATCGATCCAAGAAATTAAAGACATAAAAATAAGCGGCCAAATGTTGGCTGCTGTCTTAGAGCTTGTTGGTAAAAATATTGTTCCGGGCATAACTCCGCTTGATCTTGCCGGTTTAGCTAAAAAAGAAGTAAAAGCACTCGGCGGCGTACCAACTTTCTTAGGCATGTATGGGTTTCCAGATGTTATTTGTATATCTGTTAACGATGAGATTGTCCACGGAATTCCCAAGGCTGTAAAAATAAACGAGGGCGATATTGTTAGTTTCGATTTTGGCGTTACTTACAATGGCATGATAACAGATGCGGCCAGATCGAAAATAGCCGGAAAGGGCAGCTCGAATGCCAACAGGCTACTAAAGGGCACAGAGGAAAGCCTAAATGCCGGTATACAAGTTTTAAAAAACGGCGTTAGAGTCGGCGATATCTCAAATGCGGTGGAAAAAGTTTTAAACCGGTATGGTTTTGGTATAGTCAGAGAACTGGTCGGCCATGGCGTTGGCCACGAACTGCACGAAGAGCCGAATATTCCCAACTATGGACCGGCCGGTAAAGGTCCGGTTCTAAAAACGGGCATGACAATTGCTATTGAGCCAATGACCACTTTAGGCTCGCATGAAATATCAACAGATAGAGACGGCTGGACAATTAGAACGCTAGACGGTAGTTTGGCGGCTCATTTTGAAGACACAATTTTAATAACCGAAAATGGTTATGAGATTCTTACCAGATAATTTCTTGCGCAGAGTATAGCACTAGCGCTATACTATGGCCATGCAAAAAGCACCTTACTTTGTTGGTCTTGACATTGGTACCAGTAGTGTCCGGTGTGTTATCGGTATGATGGAACGAACCGACTTAGAAACAAAAATATCAGTTATTGGCGTTGGCACAGCAGTAAACACCGGTATGCGCAAAGGCACGGTCGTTCATTTAGATGAAGTTTCTACCGCCATAGCCGAGGCTATTGCCGAATCGGAACGAATGGCCGGTGTTCGGGTGGCCGGGGCAACCATTAATGTTAACGGCGCTCATGTTAGCAGCTTGCCGTCCCACGGTGTAGTTGCTATTAGCAGTCCTTCTAGAAAAATCACCGATGACGATAG
>CAZJDP010000112.1:0-2235 GCA_964544805.1 uncultured Candidatus Saccharibacteria bacterium | reverse complement strand
CCGCTATATCATCCTGCGGCTGCTTTGTACAATGGTTCACTACGAAAAACTTTAGAAGAAGACTTTAAGAATATTAATAAAACTTTGCAACTAATAAGAGAAGGAAAATAATAAAATAATGCCGAGACCAAATAATATTAAACAAACCAACAGACCAGATAGCTCTAACCAGTTATCTTCACCTAGATCAGTTTCTAGGGGAGCTGCCATTAGAGCCTCTAAAAGAAACAACGAAATGGCTACCAAAATGGCCAACGAATATTTAGATGCTTCAGCAACTAAAATTGAAAGAAGAGCCAACCAGCTAGATGACTCGCCAAGGCTGAAAATAATAGGCCTTGGCGGCATGGACGGCGGCGGTTCTAAAAACATGATTTTAATTGAGTATAAAAATGATGCAATTGTTATAGATGCTGGAAATGACCTCGGTGTTGACCTGCCCGGTATAAACTATGCCATTGCCGACACTTCGTACTTAGAAGGAATCCGCCATAAGTTAAGAGGGTATGTTATTACTCATGGCCATTTAGATCACATTGGCGGCTTGCCTCATATTGTTCCTAAATTTCCTGCGCCTATTTACGGCAGTAAATTTACCATTGGTAGGGTAGAAGAAATTTTTGAAAACTTTGGTCTGCCAATGCCTGAAGGTTTTGAACTAAGAACAATTACCATGAATGAACACAACCACGAAAGGCTAAAACTTGGTGATTTCTTTATTGAACTGGTTGGTATAACTCATTCGATACCAGGCTCAACCTGTGTGGTAGTTGATACGCCGGTCGGCCGGATTGTCAACACCGGTGATTTTCGCTTAGACCCTCAGCCGCTTGATCACGAAAAAACTGATACAGACCGCTTAAAAGAGCTTGGTAATGAAGGTGTTTTAGTGCTGCTTTCAGAAAGTACAACTACCGAAAGGCCAGGTAGAACTCCCAGTGAGTCTACTATTGCT
Organism: uncultured Candidatus Saccharibacteria bacterium; assembly: GCA_964544805.1. Lineage (GTDB taxonomy): Bacteria > Patescibacteriota > Saccharimonadia > Saccharimonadales > CAIOMD01 > DALYDK01. The sequence goes on along the minus strand of CAZJDP010000112.1, from coordinate 1,280 downwards.
CAAAGCTTTGTCGATATTTTAGACCAAGCTCCCGGTAGGGTTTTTGTGGCAATATTTTCTACCAATATTAATCGTATTCAAATGATTATAGATGCAGCTGTGCACCACGGTAGGAAGATTGTCTTAGACGGCAGAAGCATGATGAGCACCCTGGAAATGGCCGTTAGACACGGTTTTGTAAAAGTACCAAAAGGAACTTTTGTGCCAATTGCCAGTGTGAACAATATACCTGACGAAAAAGTCGTTATCATCTGTACTGGCGGCCAGGGCGAACCAAGTGCTGCTCTAGTTAGAATGAGCACCGGCGACCACCGCAATGTCAAAATGAAACCGCAAGATACGGTTATTTTAAGCTCAACACCAATTCCTTATACTGGCAATGATGCCAGTATTCGAACCATGGTCGACGATCTGCTTAAAAAAGGTGTTCATGTCTATAGGCACGAAACCCATCAGGTCGATGGTTGCGGGCCGCTCCATGTTTCCGGCCATGCCAGCGCCGAAGAATACAAAGACATGATCAACATGCTAAAACCTAAGTTCTTTGTGCCTATTTATGGCGACTACACTGCTAAAAAATATCATATTGAACTAGCCGTAGAAGAAGGCATCCCACGAAAAAATACTATAAATGCTGACAACGGTGAAGTTCTGGCTTTTACCGCCGACAAAATGGAATCTTTGGGCCAAGTTCCGCACGGTTCAATACTAGTAGACCAAACAGGGGCCATTGTTTCCAATGTAGTAATTAAAGACCGCATTATGATGAGTCAAGACGGTATAGTGGCGGTAGTCTTAACTGTCGACCGCAAAACCGGGCAAAACTTAACAAGTCCAGATATTATCAGCCGCGGCTTTATTTATATGCGCGACAACGAAGAACTTATGACAGAACTGCGAACTGAACTAAAAAGAGCAGTTGTTCAGAGGTTTAAAAGAGTAGAACTAGACCGCTTTAAGCAAGAAATAAAAGAACATGTAACTCATTTTCTTTACGATAAGACCCAAAGGTCGCCAATTGTTATTCCGGTAATTAATGTTATTGGCGGCAAGCCAGGACAAGCAGACACTAAAAAAAGTGAAGAAGATCTTAAAAAAGAAGCCGCCGTTCAGGCCCGCAGGTTTGCTCAAATGCGGGCACAACTTCTTGGCCAGGATGCCCGGGTAGATTAAATATATATTGCTTTAATTTTGTTCTTATGATGTTATAGTCATATGACAGAAAGACCTTTGAGGCTAATTAAGGGTGAAGATAACCCGTCTTCACCTGCGGATATTGC
>CAZJDP010000111.1:0-2243 GCA_964544805.1 uncultured Candidatus Saccharibacteria bacterium | reverse complement strand
ACAGTTAACAGAGGCAAAAGGATGTTTGTTCAAGCTCACTCATTAGTTTTTCATAGGGTGCCATATATTGCTTCTGGCCGCCTGGCTTCTGAACAATGGAGAGTTATAAGTAATTTCTTTGATTTAGTTAACGAGATTGAGGTTAATAATAAAACCGCCAAGGCACTTTATAGGCACGAAGAGCTTTGGAATGGACATATCCCTAAGGGCAGGGTTTCACAAAAAACCCGCCAGGTATTTTTTGAGCTTAAAAATTTTTTATCTGACAAAGAAATAGGCGAAGAAGTTATTAGTGAATATCTTAGTGCAAGAGCCAGGTATTACCGAAAATTTATTCTTAAACAAAAAGAAGACCAACTAGAATTTTTGCAGTCTGTTGTCGAACCAGAAGGCTTGCTGCTGTGCTACGCCAACGGTTTGTCTTATAAGCAGGTAGATTATTTTAAGCAAAACGCAAAAGCTAGTTTTTTAACTTCTTGTTTAATAGCAATATCTACCGATTCAAAAGAAATTAATAGCATTACACCGTTGTCAGATTTAAGAAGGTTTGGCTTAAGCCGGCTTAATTATCAAGAATATAAAAAGCACCCAGGCGCCTTTAGGGAATTTATAGAACGCTTTAGTGAAGAAATTCTATATTACCAAAAGTTGTCTAATAACTTTTCTAAACAGCTGCCTTTAAAACTTAAGATTGCCAAAGCATTCGAGCATAGCGCTAACCAAAGCTTGCTGGCAAAAATAGCAGCCGAACCAGCCTGGATTTTTTATAATGAACCAACTAACTTAACGGCTTATAAATTAAAAAATACTATAGCAAGGAGAATATATGCTTAGTTTACTTTTCATAGCACTGGTGGTTGTCTTATTTATTATTGGTTTTGTAACCAGCGTCAAGCTACATAGGCACATAATGCCAATAGTCATTTCGTGGTTAATAGTTATTTTGCCGACTGTTTTATGGATTTTGTGGGCTAAAAATAATAACCTGGCAGATATTTCTGGCTCTGGTTTATCGCTAAGCGTACTGTTAATTACACTTCTATTATTTACCAGCTCTTTGGCTCTCTATTTATGGGGCTGGGTTAAAAAATTTGTACTTGACTACCAAATAAATGGCATTTGGCCGCTGTTAATTATATATATTGGAATTGCTTTATCATTTGCGGGAATAATTTTTAGGCAAGATCAAACTTACGACTTCGCCTTTTATTCTTTCATCATTAGCGGAGTCATAATGAGCCTGTCAAAACTAATATATTCACTAAGATTTTGGGTTTTGCAGCTGGTATCTTTATTGTTTTTCATTCTATACGCATTCGTAGAATCACTTTTTGCCAGCGGCAACTTTTTTGATAAGTTTAACGCCACCAATTTGTTATTCGGCTTTGCTTTTATTGGTTTATTTCTAGTGGTGTTCAATTGGCTAGATGAAAAATGGGCAACCACCGAAACCAACTTAAACTCGGCAGAAGGCAAGCCTGGTACTAAAAATAAAGACTATTCTTTTTCTATGAGCAGTAATAAAAATGACACACACACAGACAATATAGCTGTCAAAGCTGAACAGGTTAAAGACAGTAAGTTTCAGTCCGCAGCTCAAGAAAACCAGCCGGCAACAAGAGTAAATAGCGTTAATACAAGAAGATCATTACGGCCAAGCACTAAGCTTGCTTCAATATTTTACAATTTAAAAAATCGCCGCCAGAAAGACTATATTCTACAAGAAAGCTACTTTAAAATGCCTATCTTTAAGTTCGACCAAACCCATCAGGCCACGAAGAACAAATAAACCAGCACCAGTATATAGACAAATAAGCAAAAATATGCTAATATTACTATATGGAAAAATATAGCCGCCGAACAGTGGCTGAAACACCAAAAACACCCGAAACAAAATCATTTTATGAGCTTCATAAAAAAGAAGTTTTTAAATTAACAACTTTAGCTAATTTAGATATTGCGCCAGATATTTCTTTGTCAGATTTAGTAGAGTCAACTCAACCTTGGGCAAAAGGCGATCATTATGACCCGCAGTTTCCTATAAACCAATCGTTTGAGCAAACGCAAGAAGCCCTAGAAGTGTTCAATAATTTAGGCTTTTTAGAATTGGTAGAACCTGAGGGCGGCGAGTACGACCAGGTTTTAATTTTAGGCGGGGAACAGAACTCAAACCACATTAGAATAGATTTTGCCTTAAACTTGTTAGGGTCTGGTCAAGCTACGCTTTCAGATGACGGAACACT
>CAZJDP010000110.1:0-2257 GCA_964544805.1 uncultured Candidatus Saccharibacteria bacterium | reverse complement strand
TTGGTACTGCTACTAATTACAACAACAAAATCTGTTTTTGGCTTGAAGCCATCAATAAATCTAGACAACACTCGCTAACTTGTTTACTTTTATACTTATTACTAGATTCTACGGTCTTATCGTCTAAGGTTCTAATACCCCATGCCCATGCCGCCGCCAGCAGGTGCTGCAGGAGCTTCTTTCTCAGGGATATCTACAACTAGTGCTCCCATTGTCATAGCCGTACCGGCAATAGATACAGAATTTTGAATAGCTTCTTCTGTTACCCTGGCCGGATCAACCACGCCGGCTGTTTTCATATCTACTAGTTTTTCTGGGTTATTAACATCTACACCCTGCCCGGTTTTGCCTTTTTTAACCTGTGGCAGCCATTCGTCTGCGTTCAAACCAGCGTTAGATAATAATATTCTAAACGGTTGTTCCAGGGCATTTTTAAGAAGCTGCTTGCCGGCAGCAGTCGCGTCGCTGCCCTCAACCTTAATTTGCTCAGCAAGGTTAATAAGTGTTACTTCACCGCCAGGTACAATACCGCCGTCTAAAGCAGCCTTTACGGCAGCAACCGCGTCATCTACCCGGTATTTCTTTTCTTCTATCTCTGTTTCGGTAGCTCCACCAACCTTTATAACAGCTACCTTCCCACTTAGGCTAGCAGCTCGTTTTTCGTAGTTTTCTTTCTCGTATTCGCTGCTGGCACTTTCTGATTGTGCCATAATTTGCTTAATACGAGCCTCGACCTCTATTGGGTTTCCGGCGCCTTCTATAATTGTAGAATCGTCTTTAGACACTATAACTTTACGGGCTGTACCAACAAAAGAAAGATCGGCATTTTCAAATGAATGCCCCTGTTCCTCGGATATTACCTGCGAACCAGTTAAGATGGCAATATCTTGCAGAATTTCTTTACGCCTATCGCCAAAAGCTGGGGCTTTAATCGCTACGGTGTTGAATACGCCCTTAAGCTTATTAAGAACTAGGGTAGCTAAAGCTTCGCCTTCAACATCTTCGGCAATTAGTACCAAGTCTTTTTTGCCAGCTTGGGCAAGCTTTTCCAGCATTGGTAGAAAGTCTTGAACGCTGCTAATTTTTTTATCTGTTACCACAATTGCTGGTTTTTCATAAACAGCTTCCATGCGGTTTGCATCTGTTACAAAGTAAGGGCTGACAAAGCCTCTATCTATAGTAAAGCCTTCGACAACCTCACTTTCAAGGTTAAGGCCCTGGCCTTCTTCTACGGTTACCACACCGTCTTTACCAACTTTGTCTATAACATTAGCTATCAGTTCGCCAATTTCGCCGTCACCGGCACTAATAGTAGCTACCTCGGCAACCCGCTTTTTGTTGCCCTTAATATCTTCAGACACAGATCCTAGTTTAGAAATTACCTCATGGGCAGCAGCTTCTAGGCCTTTTCTAAGCTGCATTGGGTTGTGGCCGGCAGCAATCAGTTTGTTGGCTTCGTTCAAAATATGATAAGTAAGCACGGTAACAGTTGTGGTACCGTCGCCGGCTACATCATTCATTTTGCTAGCAGCCTGTTTAATAAGTTCGGCGCCAACTTTGTAGCCTAGTGTTTCGTCGTCATCTTCTGGTAAGTCAACACCCTTGGCGACCGTTACTCCATCGTGAGTAACGCTCGGTGCGCCGTAACTTTTGCTAATAACAACATTACGGCCCTTTGGCCCCATAGTTGTTTTTACTGCGTTATAAAGAATCTCTGCACCAGCTAGTACGCGGCGCCTTGCATCATCATCATAAAATACTTTTTTTGCCATAATTACTCCTTGTAGTTCAATTATTTAACAGTTGCTAAAATATCTTCTTCATTAACAATTAAATATTCGGTTCCATCGACTTTTACATCTGTAGAACTGTAGCTTTTATAAATAATGCGGTCGCCGACTTTAATATCTTCGACCTTCCTGCCAACGGCCAGTACTTTGGCTGTCTTTGGCTTTTCGGCAGCGTTATCAGGCAGATACAAACCACTCGCAGTTTGGTTCGATGCTTCTTCTGTTTGGGCTACAACAAAGTGTTTTAATGGTGAAATAGGTGAGCTCATTTTCCCTCCTGTTTATTGTTAATTAGATTATTTCTAAGTGTAATTAGCACTTTAATGCTAAGAGTGCTAATTAATAGTACCAAAGCTCGCAGCCAGCCGTCAAGACTGTTAGCAAAGCTAAAAGGCCAGTTTTAAAAACAATAATACGCATAGAACTCAAGACCTTTGCAACATCTGAATAGGTGTCTTTAACCGTAA
>CAZJDP010000109.1:1223-2364 GCA_964544805.1 uncultured Candidatus Saccharibacteria bacterium | reverse complement strand
TTGATTCTACAGCCGCTAAAATGCTAGAAGGTTTAATAGCAGACCTAAAAGCCAGGAATGTCACTATGGCTGTGGCCCGTATGAAAGGTACCGTTAGAACAACAATTAGCCACACCAGTCGTTTGGCTGGTTATTTGTACCGCCTGCCCCACTTTACTTCGCTAGGAGAAGCAGTAGAAGAATACCAGCAAAAGTACGGCAAAATAGAACTTTTGGACCATAAGTAATGTTTCGCACCCGGAAAAGATTAAAAAAGTATAAAAAAACAGCAAAAAAAACCGCGGGCTGCCCTTTTTGCGAGCCAAATATAAAAGATCGCAAAATTATCTATAAAGGCAATAGCTCAATGGTTACAAAAAATGATTTTGGCTATTCTATATGGGAAGGCCGTCAAGTTATTGATCACTTAATGGTTGTTCCATTTAAACATGTGGCTAACTATAAAGACTTAAGCAGTGCAGAAAAAGCAGAAATTATGGATTTAATCGCTGAATATGAATATAAAGGCTATGATGTCTATGCCCGAGGCTCTGGCAGTGTTCAGAAAACTGTTCCAGCCCACCAGCATACTCATTTAATTAAAACCCATGGCAGCCCAGCTAGCGTCGTAGTTTTCTTAAAAAAGCCTTATTTTCTGTTCAAATTTTAAAAAAGCTTATGATATATTTATAGATAATAATTAACGACAGGAGATTAAAATGCTATCAAAAATTATCGATGAAGCTACAAGTGCAGTTGTAAGTGCTGTAAACGGGGTTGATGATATATTATCCGCCGTTACAACAACCGCTAAAAATCAGGTAATTAATGTTTTGCAAAGTACAGGCGAGGTTGGATCGAGCGTTGTTGATAATGTGGCATCGGTTGCAGATGGCATTATAAAAGGAGCCGGCACAGTCGGGGGTTCGCTAATTGAAACTACTACAAATACAGTTAGCGGTGTTGTTACCGGTGCGGTCGAGGTTGGTACTACTTTGACAGATTCAGTCACCGGCGGAGTTAAGGGTGTAGTTAAAGGAGTTGCCGAAACAGGCGGCGATGTCGGCCAGGCGGCCGTTGGAGCAGTATCTGGAGCTATTAAAGCAGCCGGAGATTTAGGCGCCGACACTGGCGAAGCAGCCAAAGCAGCGGTAGGCAGCGC
>CAZJDP010000109.1:0-1123 GCA_964544805.1 uncultured Candidatus Saccharibacteria bacterium | reverse complement strand
CTGGCCGCTACATCTGTAGCTACTAAAATATCTATATCATTTTCAATAAATTTTCTTAGAGTTCTTTGCCTAGCGCCTTGAGTTTTGGCACCGTGAATGGAATCTGCTTTAAACCCCCGACTCTTAAGTTCAATACTTAAGCGCTCAACGCTTCTTTGAGTTTCATCGAAAATAATTGCTTTAGTAGAAGGTTCCTTAATAAGCAAGTTATGCAAAATATCTGTCTTGTTATCTGTCTTGCTGTAAGGAACAATATCTTGCTCGACAGCATCGCTGGTTGCACTAGCTTTGACTTTAACTTCTACCACTTCGTTAGAAAAATCTTCAATTATAGACCTTACGCGCGCGTCCATAGTGGCCGAAAAGTATAGCATTTGCTTAGCGACGGCAGTAGATTTTAAAATTGTTTTAATATCATCAATAAATCCCATATCAAGCATTCTATCTACTTCGTCAAGGGCAACAATATTAAAGTTGTTTAAATTAAGACTGCCTCTTTCTAAATGATCTTTGATGCGGCCCGGCGTACCAATGACTATTTCGGGGTCTGCTTTTAAGTCGGCAAGCTGTCTGTTCATGGCTGTTCCGCCAATTAACAACGCTCCGTATAGCCCGCTGCCCCGGCCTAGTTTTTTCAGCTCGTTTTCAATTTGCGATGCAAGCTCCCTTGTTGGTGCTACAATTAGGGCTTTATTATCTCTTAAGCTAATTAGTTTATTTAATATTGGCAGCCCAAAGGCCATTGTTTTGCCTGTGCCGGTACTTGCAATACCTAAAATGTCATTATTTTCAAGAGCCGGCACTATAGCCTGGTCTTGAATTGGCGTTGGCTGGGCAATTCCCATGATATTCAAATTGTCTTTAAGCAGTTGGTTAACGGCAAAATCATTAAAAGAATATTTAGGTATATATTCTTCTTGCTGTATTATCTTAGCTTTTTTAACAAACTTAGATGGATGAATATTTTGCTTGAATGATGCTCTTTTAGTTCTTTTCTGGCTATAGTTTCTTCTTGGCTGTCTTCGTTTTTGATTTGTATAATTTCTCATAAAAAAAATGAACCTCTCCTAAGGGGTAATTTATATTAATCTCGGCTAACAACGAACTGTTAAAGCGAAACTAA
>CAZJDP010000108.1:0-2389 GCA_964544805.1 uncultured Candidatus Saccharibacteria bacterium | reverse complement strand
CCTTGCGAAGGTCCTAGAACTGTAATGTTTTCGTACTTAGATAGCTCTTGGGCCAGTTTTTCAGCGTTAGCCTCGGCTGCCCGGGCAGTTTTTTTGTGCATTTTTATAACTGCCATAAAAACAAAAGGCGGGTACTTAAATAACTTTCGTTTAGATAATTCGTATTTATAAAACTTTTGGTAATCTTTATTTAGAACAGCCCGAATAACCGGGTGGTCGGGCAGATTGGTTTGAATAAAAAATTTACTATCAATATGGCCCCGGCCGACCCGTCCGGTGACCTGATAGAGCTGCTGAAAAAGTTGTTCTTCTGCCGAAAAATCCGGCAGGGCTAGGCTAGAATCGGCATTCAAAACAGCAACTACGGCTAGCTTAGGCAGGTCTAAGCCCTTAGAAACCATTTGGGTGCCAACTATAATATCAACAGATTGGTTTTTTATGTCGTCTATTCTTCTGTGCAGTTTCTGGGCGGCTTCGTTGTCGGCATCGAACCTAGCAACAGCTGCCCGCGGAAATAAATTTTCTAGTTTCTCGGTAATTGTTTTGGTGCCGACAGACTTAAACGAAATATCGACCGAGCCGCATTCTGGACATTGGTGCGGAGCATTTTTTCTTGTGCCGCATGAATGGCAAATAACTTTAAACAAGTCGTGATGATAAGTCATTGGCAAGCCGCAAATTTCACAAAGTTCACTCCAGCCGCAACTGGCGCACTGAATTAACCTGGCGCTACCTCGGCGGTTTATATAAACCAGGGCCTGCTGTTTATTTTTTAGGGCTTCAGTAATTGCATCTATTACTTGGTTAGAAATGTAATTATCTTTAGTAAAATTGTCACGGTCGCTAGCGCTAATTATCTCTCCGATTAGCTGTGATTCTCCGGCGGCAGATTTGGTTAACACAGACACTTGGTAGCCCTTAGCTTGCATAGTGTAATAATCACTAACAGATGGCGTTGCACTGCTGGCAATAATTTTGGCATCGTTTATGTTGGCCATGGCCGACGCTACGAACAGCGAATTATACCTAGGATTGTTCATTTGTTTGTATGAATGGTCGTGGAACTCATCTAATATAATTAAGCCTATGTTGCTACTTGGAGTGAATAAAACAGACCGCGGCCCGATAAATATTGTCGGTTCATGGTCGGTAAGGGCATAGTTAAAAATCCGCTTTTTTTCGGCAGAGCTTACCAGCGAATGGTTAACAATTATTGGCGCAGCACTTACTTTAGCTAAATCATTAATAAGCTGCGGCGTCAGGCCAATTTCGGGTGTTAAAACAAGAACAGACTTACCATTTATGATAGTTTTTTTAATTTCTTCACTAAAAACTCTGGTTTTTCCTGAACCAGTAATACCAAATAAGATATTTTTTTTGTATTTACCGATATTATCAATGGCTCTTTTTTGTTCCGCGTTAGGGGTTGGTAATCTAACCGGGCTAGATTTAATTAAGATTGGTGCTTGATCGCGGGAATTTACAGATAAATTTGGCGGAATAAATTGGCTGCCAATTGCGCCATAATCGTAGGGGTAAAATTTTAAAAACCAGTCAATCAGCTTTAAAAATGGTGGCGGTAAAACAATATTATAGCCAGCCTGAATAGGGTTAGTTTTAAATTTTGGTTTTGCTTGCTCCTGCAAAATAATGGCTGGAAGTTTCAGTCTGCCAAACTTAACTAAAACTATTAAGCCTATAGCCAGTTCTTGTTCGCTACAATAAGTATAGAGCTTGCGACCGGTTCTAGTCTTGCAAACCAAAGCTCCGTAATAATACATAATTATATTGTATCAATAGCCTTATATATTATTGTTGTTTAGCAAAAATTTGTTGTACTAAATATAACAATAAAAAATTAAATATTTAAGGCTTTATATTATGTTTCGAATAATGTATAATCTTGTAAAGCAACCAAAAATCTCTAAAAATAAAATAATACTTTACAAAAAAACTATTATTGGTATATACTAATTGTTGTTCAATTAACATCAGAGAGGTGATATGCTAGACACATTTATTACATCAAGAGTTAGAAGAAAAATTATTGTTGTTTATGCAAAATTTCCAGATTTTAAAACTCATGTCCGCGGTCTAGCAAAGCTAATTAAAGAAGATGCTGGCAATATTCAAAGAGAGCTAAAAAGGCTTGAAAAAGTTGGTTTCTTAACTAGCGAACGACAAGGCAACACCAAAATTTATTCTACCAATAAAAGTTTTCCAATTTTTAAAGAGTTACAGGGTATAGTTCTTAAAAGCCAAAGAGCCAACCAAAGAACTGTTGGCCAGCCCAAGAGATAAAAGGCGATAATAACACTTGTAAAAAGAGGCGGTTTAGTTTAGAATGGTCAAAGTATGATTCAAGTTACAAAGAAGGACGCAAAGGAAT
>CAZJDP010000107.1:0-2415 GCA_964544805.1 uncultured Candidatus Saccharibacteria bacterium | reverse complement strand
CTGGTTTCGGAAAATGATATTGTCGTTCATTTTGCCGCAGAATCACACAACGATAACTCACTTAATAATCCTTGGCCTTTCGTAAATACAAACTTAATTGGTACATACACCATTCTAGAAGCAGTTCGTAAGCACAATAAAAGGCTCCATCACATAAGTACAGATGAAGTATACGGTGACCTAGAACTAGATGACCCTAATAAATTTACAGAAAACACCCCTTATAACCCATCTAGCCCATATTCGTCTACTAAAGCCGGTTCAGATATGTTGGTCCGTGCCTGGGTGCGCAGTTTTGGCGTTAAAGCAACTATAAGTAATTGCAGCAACAATTACGGGCCCTACCAGCACATAGAAAAATTTATACCTAGGCAAATTACAAACATTATTATTGGCGAAAAACCAAAACTATATGGTAGCGGAGAAAATGTCCGAGACTGGATACATGTAGACGACCATAACAGTGCGGTCCATGTCATAATTACAGATGGCAAAATTGGCGAAACCTACATGATAGGCGCCAACGGAGAAAAAAATAATAAGCAGGTTCTTGAAATGATCTTAGAAAAAATGGGTAAACCAGCAGACTGGTACGACAAAGTTAATGACCGGCCCGGCCACGATTTAAGATACGCTATAGACAGCTCAAAATTACAGTCAGAACTTGGCTGGAAGCCAAAATATACCAATTTTGACCAAGGCATAGAAGATACAATTAAATGGTATAAAGAAAACAGCACATGGTGGGAGCCGCTTAAGCAAGAGGTAGAAGCTAAATATAAAGCACAAGGACAATAATATGAGTGAATATTTTCCACCACAAGAAAAAAAAGAACTAAAAATTGAACAAACGAATATTCCAGGTCTTTTAGTAGTACACTTACCTGTTCATGGTGATGATCGCGGTTGGTTTAAAGAAAACTGGCAAAGAGAAAAAATGGTTAACCTAGGACTACCTGACTTTCAACCTGTTCAAAACAACATTTCATACAACGCCAAAAAAGGCGCAACCCGCGGCATACATACAGAACCTTGGGATAAATTTGTGTCTGTGGCTAATGGTAAAATTTTTGCTGCATGGGTAGATATGCGCACAGGTAGCGAACCTAATGTATTTACCATAGAAATGGATGCTTCTACGGCTGTTTTTGTGCCTAGGGGCGTGGGAAACAGCTACCAAGCACTAGAAGACGACACTGTCTACACTTACCTAGTAAACGATCACTGGACACCCAATGGTCAATATACAGCCCTAAACTTAGCTGACCCTACCGCAAATATAAAATGGCCTATACCGCTCAACGAAGCCGAATTATCCGAAAAAGATAAAAATAACCCATTTTATGAAAACGCCGAAATGGTTGATCCAAAAAAAGTATTAATAACAGGCGCAAATGGACAGCTTGGCCAAGCTCTTCAAGAATATTTCCCAAATGCAGAGTGTGTAGATCTAGATAGTTTTAATATCGCAGACGAAAATGCATATAGCTCAAGGCACTGGAAAGATTATAATTTAATAATTAATGCCGCTGCATATACAAATGTAGATGGCGCCGAAACACCAGAAGGCCGAGTTGTAAGCTGGCAAGCCAATGCCCATGCCGTAAAGCTACTTGCAAAAACCGCACTAGAAAATAACATAACTTTAGTACATGTATCTAGCGATTATGTATTCGATGGCACCCAGGTGCCTCATAAAGAAGACGAGCCATTTAGCCCGCTTAGTGTATATGGCCAATCTAAAGCTGCCGGCGATGTTGCAGCAAGCTTGGCTCCAAAGCACTATATTATGCGAACCAGCTGGGTGGTTGGTAAAGGTAAAAACTTCGTAAAAACCATGAAAGAACTTGCAGAAAAAGGCGTTGAACCGTCAGTAGTAAACGACCAGCTGGGTAGGCTTACTTTTACAGATACTTTGGCATCCGCAATTCATCATTTGGTTTCAAAAGAAGCTGAATACGGCACTTATAACATTACCAATGACGGCGAAGTGGTTTCTTGGGCAGATATCGCCAAAATAGTATACGAAAAAACAGGCCACAACCCAGAATCTGTTACCGGAATATCAACAGAACAATATTATAAAGGTCAAAAAGGTATTGCTCCTCGCCCGCTCCAAAGTGAACTAGACCTTAGCAAAATAAAATCAACTGGTTTTAAACCAAACAATTGGCAGCAAGAATTAGAATCTTACATTCAAGAACTTAGTGAATCATAAATGCTCATAGATAACCCAGAAGAATTACTAGACCTAGCAAACAAAAATGATGTTGTTATTGATACTATTCTAAGAGAAGAGGTTCCTAATTTATCAAATAATAAAAAGGGCTTTGTTAGAGCGGTAGGTGTATTCTTGCAAAACTCTAATAATCAACTATTTATACCAACCAGATCTTTGCAAAAAAAACTTTTACC
>CAZJDP010000106.1:0-2421 GCA_964544805.1 uncultured Candidatus Saccharibacteria bacterium | reverse complement strand
ACCGGGTCTATTTAGAACTAAATATAATAAATTCGTTAACAAATTTGTTATGAAAAACACTCTAGAATACGGTAAAGTCGCAACCGCCCTAGCGACAAGAACAGAAAATAAAAGAGGGGGGCTTGGAAAGTGGAATGTCCTGGCCAGAGCAGACGGAGAAATCAATAAGAAAAGAAGTGAAGTATTGAAAAAATTAAAAGACCAACTTACTGGGAAAAGAAATACCGCCCAGGCAGAAGGAACTAAAGCAGAAGACACGGATAGTGAAGAGCAAAAAAAACAGTCCGCAGAAACGCAAACAACTGCCAACGACGGCAATGGGGCCAAACAAGATATTAAAAATGGTAAATCAACTGCTTCAGATTATTTCAAGAAATCGATGAAGGGATTAGGTCTTTCTGGAGCTGGGCTCGGTCTAGTTTGTATGCTCAAGGCTGGAGTAGATGATGTAGATGGCGCAAACAGGCTCACGGCCAAAATGAATACAATAAGAGCCTTTCAGAAGGTACTTCCCCTGGGTGATGAAGCAAAATCAGGTGATCTTAATACCATTAACTATCAGGGGCTAGGGGAAATCGCACAACTATTACGAGTAGACCCTAGTTATAAAAAAGAAGCTCAAGAACAAGAGTTACCAGTTTATGAAACCTCCTCACTGCAAAACTACGAAAATACAAAATACACCAACAACATCGACACTTCTGGAGCAAAACTGCCGGATGAAGCACGGCAGGACCTTGCTAATTCTGATATAGGCAACTTTCTAAATGCAATACCCGGATTAGATGGAATGTGTAAAGTGCTAAGCAATACAGTGGTTACAATATTAAGTAGTGTTACCGCACCTCTAACATCCGCCTTTACAGCCGTCGTAACACCTATAGCAATGAACACAATAACAAATTTTTTTAAAGACGATGCTATAGATTGGACCTTAGAGAGGTATAGAGGTGGACCGTTTAAAGAAGCTATATTCGCAGGAGGTAGAGAATACAGCAATCAAGTTTGGTATCAAGATGGAGGTAGGCCTTTGACGGATTCCGAGATAGCAATTGAAAATAATATCGCTAAAGAAAAGTACATAGCAGAAAATAAATCTAAATCTATTGCTCAAAAATACTTTAATTTATATGACAGCAACAGTCCTGCCAATAAAGTAGCTATATCAATCCAAAGAACTCCACTAAGTGGCGAACCGGCAAATATTATGTCGAATTTTTCGCAGATATTTTCTGCAAAATTACTAGGAAAAGCAAAAGCAGCCACTGAAGTAAACGACACAGCAATGTACTACGGAACCAGAAAAGCAAAATTAACGACCAACTTTCAAGATAAATATGAACAGCCCTACGAAACCGCCGAAAAGGCTAGTAATATACTGAAAGGCTCTGATGCGAATAAATATAAAGATCTTGTTAAAAAATGCTTTGGATTCGAAGTTGTTTATGGGGCGGACGATGAATTAGATTTTAAGTCTATTAATGGCACAGAAGACGAACCTTTACTAATTGACCCAGACAGCAAGGAATATCCTAATGAGTGCAAAAACGATGATGATGAAAATTTAAACTTAATAAGAGATGCTCTAAATTCTACAAATAATATGAAAAGGTTCGTATGTGCAGAATTTAATGACACAGATTCATGTAACGAAATCTTACCAGATGATGATAAATCCGACAGCACAACAAGCAAAGAAGGCGCATTTATTCAAGGAGATTATGCCTGGCCGGTTGGAATATTTAAAAAAGATTTTGGCACTCCTAGTATGCCTTGCTCAACAAGCCCGCCATATTGTCACCACGACAATTCACCAGCTTTTGATTTATCTACAAAAAACACACCTGACGCAGAAAACAAACCTGTATATGCAATAACTGACGGTAAAATGTGGCTCACAAAAAACCATAACGGAATAGAAAATTGCTATACATTTCACATATTAGGTGATGATGGTTATGACTATTTTTATGGTCATGTCAAAAACACAATATTAACTGATGAGAATGATACAAAAAGAGTTAAGAAAGGCGATAAGATAGCAGAAATAGGAACACTAGCCTGCGGCGATAATACAATAAATCATTTACACATAGACCAATCTAAAGAATATAACCATGCAGTTTCCTCAAGAACAGAAAATCTCATTAAAATTATGAATGATCTTTATGAGAACCTGCCAGATTCAGCACCCGAAAGTACAGGCAGCCAAACCACGAGTAGTAGCGGTTGGCAGTGGCCGATTAGAAAAAGTGATTTTAGTGGTAATATAACAAATTGCTGGAGAAAACCAGGTCATACGGGCGTTGATATTGGTGTTGGGGTAGGTACTTCTGTTTATGCTGCCAAAGCTGGCACCGTAGTGCAAAGTGGGGATGGCGGAGATGCCGGAAACTTTGTAATGATAAAGCATGAGGGTGG
>CAZJDP010000105.1:0-2461 GCA_964544805.1 uncultured Candidatus Saccharibacteria bacterium | reverse complement strand
GAATAGTCTGGCTTTACTTTCTCAACAAATTTTACTGCATACGCTTCATCAAGTTCTATTACTGCAATATCAAAATTTAATTTGCCACTAAATGATGCTTGCTTAACCACGGCGGCGGCGATTCCCCTAGTAAAATTACTGCCAGTCGGGTTAGTTAAAACTCTATATTTTTTTGATAGTATTTCGGATAAAATTTTTGTGGTGGTTGTCTTGCCATTTGTTCCTGTCACCACCACTACTCCCTGCGGCAATTTAGTTAGAGTATCATGCAAAATATTCGGATCAAGCTTTTCCGCTATTAGTCCAGGCAAGGTACCGGCCATACGACCAAATAAACGCAGAAAGACATAAACAATTTTGCCAGCACTTATAGCAAGTAATTTCATCATTACTTAGTTTAGCAAACCCATGACCTTTTTAGCTTCATTAGCAGATTCGAACCATTTTATGTATTTGTTCCTTTTAAACCAAGTCATCTGTCTTTTTGCTAAATTTAGATCGCTTTTTATAAAATTTTCCTTAACCGTATTTAGATCGGTTTTTCCCTGAAAATAACTAACTAATTCAGCATAAATTCCACCCTTAAGCCCAGGGGCGCTATAGCCATATTTTTTAAAGGCAAGCTCCGCTTCCTCTATTACCCCCGTCTCAAACATACAGTCAGCCCTAGATTTAATTGCGCTTCGCAGGCTCTCCTTGCTTGGGCTCAGTCCAATAATTAAAGAACCGCTTATTGGTTGGTCATTTTTCTGCGGAATTTTACCCTGCCTTAGTATAGCGTTAATTAAGTGCAGTTTATTTTTGTCATTCTTTGGCATTATATACTTTTTCGACCGAATAATATTTTGCAGCTCTTCTGTAGTTAGATTCTCATATTTATTAATCTTTCTTTTATCTACTGCGGGTGGATGGTAATCAAAAAGATATGAATCTATATAAAGGCCGCTGCCTCCGACAATTATTGGCATTTTG
This sequence comes from uncultured Candidatus Saccharibacteria bacterium, assembly GCA_964544805.1. GTDB lineage: Bacteria > Patescibacteriota > Saccharimonadia > Saccharimonadales > CAIOMD01 > DALYDK01. The sequence goes on along the minus strand of CAZJDP010000105.1, from coordinate 1,489 downwards.
CCTTCATTTTGAATTTTTTTAACTTTTTCTTTTGCATACTTTTTAAATTTCATGCTGCTAAATCTTTGGTCTGGATAAACCAAATCGAGCCCGTAATGGACAATGCCTCTGCGCTCTTCTAGAGAAGGCTTGGCCGTGCCAATATCTAGGTCTTTATAAATAGCTCTAGAATCGGCCGATATAATCTGGCCCTTAAACTTCGCGGCCAAATCAATCGACAGCCCTGTTTTTCCGCTGGCAGTTGGTCCAACTATTACAACTTGGCTTACATTATCCATATATATTTTTCTATACTGTTAATTTTATTATTTTTAATTACTATGCCCTCTTGGGCTAAAAGTTTTGCTTGACCATTCGGACCGCCAGGTACAAACCCGGCTGCCATATAACCACCGGCCTTAACTAACCTATGCCAAGGCAGATAAGCCGGGCCAAAATGAGCAACTTGTCCGACAACTCGAGCCGCACCAGGATGCCCGCAAGCAAGAGCTATCTGGCCATAAGTAACAACTTTTCCTGGGGGAATTTTATTTACTAATTTATAAATATCATTACGAAACGAACTATTCATTTTAAACAGTTGTATGAGTCGTTCTGCTTCTATATTCGTTGACAACAGTTTTTAGAAAATTTTCTATTTTAATCTTTGTTTCGCCTTGCACAGCCATATCTGAACGAACCCTTGGGATAGTTTCACCGCTTTCTACCTCCTGCTCGCCCAGAACAATAACATAAGGTATTTTCATTTTTTCAGCATTTCGTATCTTTTTGCCAACTGATTCATTGGCGTTATCAAGTGTTGCTCTAAGCCCTAGGCTTTTAGCTGCTTCCAGTTGTTGACGGCCAAAAGAACTAATTTTATCTGTCTGGTTAACCGTAATAAACCTAATTTGCTCAGGTGCTAACCATACTGGAAACTTTCCAGCAGTATGCTCAATATAAACGCTTAAGAACCTTTCAATAGATCCTAATAAGGCACAATGAATCATAACCGGAGCACTAGCCTGGCCTTCTTCATTGGTGTACTCTAGGCCAAACCTCTCCGGCTGAACAAAGTCTAGCTGGACAGTCGCTACTTGATGCTCTCTTCCTATTGCATCGGTAGCCATAAAATCTATTTTTGGTCCGTAAAACGCTGCTTCACCATCTTGCTCAAAATAATCTAATTTATTGCTGATAACAGCGTTTTTTAGTTGCTGTTGAGCATTATTCCATAACTCTTTTGAGCCCAAATAACCATCGCTATCATCTCTGTAAGATAAACGAACCCTAAGCGTCATGCCAACGGTACGGTACAAATCATTAGCTGCAGCTAGCAAGTTATTAATTTCAGATTCTATCTGGTCTTTGCTACAAAAAACATGACTGTCGTCTTGAGTTAAAGATCTAACTCTATTAAGGCCGCCTAACTCACCGGTTTTTTCATCTCTATAGTCAGTGGTAGTTTCAAGATATCTTATAGGTAAATCTCTATAGCTCCTGGCTTTAG
>CAZJDP010000104.1:0-2496 GCA_964544805.1 uncultured Candidatus Saccharibacteria bacterium | reverse complement strand
CTGGACTTATTCAGCTTGTTCATGCTGCCTATAAAACACTTGGACTCCAAAGCTACCTAACCGCCGGCGAAAAAGAAGTGCGGGCCTGGACAATTAAGCAAGGTTCAACAGCCCCACAAGCTGCCGGTGTTATTCATGGTGATTTTGAACGGGGCTTTATTGCCGTAGAGGTGGTAGATTACAACGATCTATTAGCCGCTGGCTCGCTAACGGCTGCCAAAGCCGCCGGAAAAGTTAGAACTGAAGGCAAAACTTATATAATGCAACCAAACGATGTAGTTGAGTTTAGATTTAATGTAAGCAAATAATGGAAACTTTAAACGACAATTACACTATTTTTGAAACAGAGCCTGTGCCTTATGGCCAACGAATGAAGTTAAGATTGCTTAGGCACCGCTTAGGCGCATATATTGTTAGGAACGAACGGGGTGGAATATTTGGCCGCCAGTCGTATCCAGAAGGAACTTTTAGAAAATACTACCAAGAATATGTTTATTTAGGCGAAGAACGGGCCAGCCACCTGCAAAAATTAATACAATACGGCATAAATGTTGCCCCAACTTATTTTGTAGCTGGCACAGATTCTTTTGATTATTTACGGCTTTACAGTTTAACCAAAGAAATTAAAGGCCACAATTTACAAACTTACCGCCACCAACTGGCAGATAACGAACCAGAACTAGCCAATACTTATAATGAGTTACTCATAAACTTATGTAGTTACTACCAAGAGCAGTTTACAAATAATGATTTTATAATGGACGACATTGCCTGCGTGCGCCAATATATGCTAGAAAAAACCGAACATAAATCAAAAATTTATTTAGTAGATACCGATATTTCACTTAGCGGGCCGTACCCAGAAGTTGCAGTATCCACCATTAATAAATTACGAAAGTCGGCCGAAAATTTAGCTAGCAAATTTGCTGATTGCGGTGGCCAAATGGAACTAAGTTTTTCGGCGATTAAGCAACTAGAATCAAAAATATTATAAACTTTTACCGAAAATTCGAATGATTACTTTCAATAGCTAAACTTGCTAGCTTTAAATTTATATCTTCTATTTTTCTGCCATTGGTTAAATAGTCGTACTCGGAACGGTTTGGGATATAACTATATGTTCTATTTTTTGGAAAAAATGAGTAGGTAAGTATGGGATTACTTTCTAAAAAATCAATAGTTAAATAATCGGGCTGGCCTTCTGAGCGAACTAAGTTTAAGCGGATTGTTTCACCACCTAAACTACAAATTAAGCCAAGCTTTAAATTGGTGGTTTCTAATAGCGGCCCGTTATTATTAAAATACTCTGCCGTGCTTTGGTTGTCTGGTTGCAGTAAAAGCGTCCAGGCATTGTCGCAAATTTCTAAAACTTCTTTATTGCGCACTGGATTTTTTTGTACACAACGCTCGTAATAATAATTGCCCGGCTGTTCCATTTTTTTATTCTATATCGTGCAAAATTTTATCTAAAATATTCCTTATTTTTCTGCCTATAGCACTAGGTGGTACTTCTACTTCTTGCTTAAAATGTTTTTTTAAATATTTATAATGTCTTCTCAAAATTTTGGCAGCTTGGTCGTCTGGCGGACTCAGACCATCACAAATTAACCTGCTACAGGCTTCTATTTGTTCCGGGGTATTATACTCCCTATCTGGATTAGGATTACACCCATCTAAATTACCATCCCACCTAACACTTCTAGATAATATGGTGCTGGAGTTTTCATGAAAAGCATAAATTAAAGAGTTATTAAACATGCCAGATTTAGGCGATGGTAAAAGCCGGTGTATCTCATAAAAGCCAGTTTCTTCTTTATACCTGGGGTTATAGTACTTGGCCCCCAAATTTAGCTGACCATTAATTATTTCGTAGCCATTATATTCAAATACCGCGTCTTCTACTTCACCGTTATTTGTTACAGCTATAATTTCTTTTTTTAATAAGTCCAAAAAATATTCGTTGTCTTTAGGCTTGTTTGGTTTATTTTCCATATAAATACCTATTTATGCATCTTCATCTAAATTAAAGCATGTCGCCCTATTAATTGTATCGTCAGGTGAAACAGCTTTAAATTCTTTAAGTTTTTCTACAAAAAAAACCAAACTAGAGCCATAAATGTTATAAACCTTATGCGGATTGGCTTGGTTGTGCTGAACTAAATGATTACCATTTTCGGCAAAATATACAATAGAACTGTTATCTTCTGGTTCAGTTAAAAATTTAATAGTAAACCAATCTGGATAGCCTGCCTCGGTCACAACATTAACAGAAATAAAATCTGCTGGTGATTTCGGCAGCTCCCTTTGAGCATAAGATGTAATAGCCCGTTGGTTTTTGCCTAAATGGCTTTGGTTGCAGTATTCATTGTTTTCACCAAGCATGTAACGCACTTGAGAGTTTGTGGCACCTTGGGAAATTAAAGCCCTCACTATACCTGTTAGCTCTTTAATTGCCTCCATATCTTCGTGAGCCTCGTAGTGATATGGCTGTCTTTC
>CAZJDP010000103.1:0-2505 GCA_964544805.1 uncultured Candidatus Saccharibacteria bacterium | reverse complement strand
TTTAGGTAATCAATAATTTGTTGCTTTAAGTGAAAGCCGTTGTGGTCAGCCGCTACAAAAATATTCATTTTTTGCCCTTAGATATGCGCTTCTTCTATTTCACTAAATTTAAGATCGGTTTTCTGGTTTTGTAGCAAACTGCCGGTATCGGCTACTAGCTCAACTAACCTGTTACTATAACCCCATTCATTGTCGTACCAAGCAACAACTTTTAGCATATTGCCGCCAACAACGCTGGTTAGGGCAAGGTCGACAATGCTGGAATGACTGTTGCCAATAAAATCACTGCTGACTAATTCTTCTTCAGTAACATCTAAAATACCTTGGTAGTATGGTTCTTGAACGGCCTTCTTAAAGGCTTCGTTAACTTCTTCTTTGGTAACATTTCTTTTGGTAATAATCACAAAATCTGATAATGAAACCACAGGGGTTGGTACCCGAACGCTCAGGCCGCCAAATATTCCAGAAATTGCCGGCAGCGCCTGGCCGGCTGCAATGCTGGCTCCGGTGGTAGTCGGCACAATATTCTCGGCTGCATTACGGGCCTCTCTTAAATCTTTGGCTGGAGCGTCTTGAAGCCTTTGGCTGGCGGTATAACTATGGACTGTGGTCATCATGGCTTTTTCGATGCCAAAATTTTGATGAATAACATCCATAACAGGTGTAATGCAGTTGGTTGTGCAGCTAGCGTTGCTTATAATGTCGCTGGCATTTTCTAGCTTATCTTCATTAACACCAATAACAATAGTTGTGGCACCTTCGCCCTTTGCCGGAGCGCTAATCACCACTTTTTTGGCTCCCGCTTGGTCTATATGAGCTTTGGCTTTTGCCGGATCAACAAAAAAACCAGTGCTTTCAATAACAACAGCTACCCCTAAATCTGCCCATGGCAGCAAAGCTGGATCGGTTTGTTTGAAAACAGGAATTTTTATGTCATCTACAATAATGTTTTGATCGTCGTAAGATACTTTGCGGTGATATGCGCCATAAGTACTGTCGTGTTTTAGCAAGTGAGCTAAGGTTTTAGTATCTGTTAAGTCGTTAATTGCGACTATTTCTAAATCGCTTCGCTCGAACGCAACCTTAAAAGCGTTCCGTCCGATTCTGCCAAACCCATTAATAGCTACTTTAGTTTTCAATTTACCCTCCCTGTTTATACGCTTATGCTAATTATAGCAAAGCAAGCTAACATTTTCTTGCTTATTTTACTTGCCGTACCGGCCTGCACATTCTTCTATGATTTTGATGGCTTCGGCGGCATCACCCCAGCCCATAACCTTAGTGCTGCCCGGCTTTTTTAAATCTTTATAATGTGTAAAATGATGCTCAATTTGCTGCTTCCATCTTTCGCCCAAATCATCCAGGTTGTGATATTTATTGCCAGTGTTTCGGTCATCTTCCGGGACACAGACAATTTTATAATCCATTTCGCCGTCGTCTTCAAAGTTCAAAATTCCCAGCACCTTAGCTTTAAGCCAAATGCCGGTTGGTAATGGTTCGTCGGTAACAACAAGAGTATCAAGTTCGTCACCGTCTTCGTCTAATGTCTTTGGTATAAAGCCGTAATTAACTGGCTTGGCAAAAATTTGCGGCTCGACTCTATCTAAAGTAAATGCAGCTCTTTTTCTATCCCATTCCACCTTAAGGCTTGAGCCTTTGGGAATTTCGATTACTGTATTTATTTCGTTATTTTTATAATCGCCTGGATCTAAGACCATATTAAAATCAGCCACTTTTTACCTCTAATAAGTTTAGTTAATATATGCTACTAGTATACAATAGAGTCCGATGAAAATAATATCTCACCGTGGAAAATTTTCTAAGCAATCTGCCGAAAATGACATCTCTACTATTTTAAAAACCGACGCCTACCAACCGGCTTATATCGAAATAGATATTCAGCTTAATAAGTCCGAGAAAGCTATTCTTGTGCATGATAATATAGCCGGATATGAACTGGCAAAAATTGACGGCCTGCCCCTGCTAGATAATTTGCTGCGGCTGAAACTAAAAACTCCCCTATTAATAGAAATTAAACAGCCGGGAATTGCCAAAATAGTATTAGAGCAATTAAACGCAGAGGCCGATTTTTCGTTTACGACTTTTCATATTGAAGACGCCCGTTTTCTAAAAAACAAAATAGACAAAGAAATTTTTATTATGCAGCGCCTGCATCCTTTTGGCTTATTTAAAAAATGCGTCCAAAATAATTTTGACGGTATAGGCATGAATAAAAATTGGCTAATTTTTGTACCTTTTATTTACCAAAAATGCCTCCGCAATAACAAAAAGTTGATTTTATATACGCTTAACAGCAAAATATTGGCTAAATTGCTCAGCCGTTTAATGCCTGAAACTTATATCTGCACTGACAAAACTAAAAAATTTATAACTTACTGAGGCAGCAAAACACCATCAACTTCGTAAATTGTACCGTTTTTAGCTGGTATGCCGGCTTTTATTACTTTCCATTTATTGCCCTTCATGTCGACAATATAAAGGTTT
>CAZJDP010000102.1:0-2527 GCA_964544805.1 uncultured Candidatus Saccharibacteria bacterium | reverse complement strand
TAAAGCATGGTCGACTACGGCTTTAAGGTATTTAATTTTATCTCCGGCGTCATGATAAACACCGTCTATAAATTTTCCGTAAACTGCCTCTTTTTTGGCCAGCTCATTAATTGCGTCAGCCAGGACCAGCTCTCCGGAATGGCCGGGCTTTAGTTTACTTAAAATCGGTAAAATACTAGGCGTTAATAAATAACCGCTGACTGCGGCAAAATTAGAAGGAGTTTTATGGGGCCCCGGCTTTTCTATTAGCTGGTTTATTGTAAACAAACCAGGCCTAAGCTGTGAACTGACATCAGCCATGCCATATTTGGAACTATCTGCTTTTGCTACCTCTATTAAAGATATAACCGACCCCTTAGTTTTATGGTAAGCAGACAATAGCTGCTTTGGATGAGGCACTGAGCTTCTAAAAAAATCATCGGCAAAAAACATATAAAAAGGCCGGTCGTTATCTATTAAATGAGAAGCGTTAATTAGTGGTCGGGCATTGCCTTTAGGAAAGCCTTTTTGGCGCAGATAAATAAAATTGGCCATTTCGGCTATTTCACGGATTTGGTTAGCCAGCTGTGGTTTACCTTTTTGAATTAGTTCGTTTTCTAGTTCGTCGCTACGGTCGAAATGATCTTCTATGGCCCGTTTTGTGCTTCCGGTAACAATTATAATGTCAGTTACTCCGCTGGCCACTAATTGCTCGACAATTATTTAAATGACCGGCTTGTCAATAATTGGCAGCATTTCTTTAGGCATGGCTTTTGTTTGTGGCAAAAACCTGGTTCCCAGGCCGGCAGCAGCTATTACTGCCTTGGTAGGCAATTTTTTGGAATTATCCATTTGTTATTTAAACTCCTAACTGTTTTTTTAACAGCTCTTGCACTTTGGCCGGGTTAGCCCTGCCTTGGCTCTGTTTCATAACTTGGCCGACCAAAAAACCAATTGCTTTCATTTCGCCGCCGCGGACATCTTCGGCGGCCTTTTGGTTTTCGGAAATAACTTGCTCGACAATCATAACCAGCTCTGATTCATCGGAGACCTGAAGTAGGTTTTTAGATTTGGCGATTTCTTCGGGATTGTGGCCTGTTTTAACCACTGCCAGCAAAACTTCTTTGGCTGCTGTAGAACTAAGAACTGCACTGTCTAGCATTGACGCCAAAGCAACCATTTGGCTGGTTACGGCCGCTATTTGCTGAATAGTAATTTCATTTTCTGTTAAGTGCCGCTGTAGTTCGCCGGTCAACCAATTGCCAATGATTTTAGCTGTTTTTAAATCTTTTTCTTCTTGAATTTGGCGCAAAATATTAGCCATTTCTGGCTCTTCAATAATAGTATCAATTTGGGCTTCATTTAGGCCGAGATCGGCAAATATAACCCGCAGCGCACTGGGCATGGTAGGCATAGATTCAACCTGGGCATCTATATAAGCCTGTTCAACTTCTACTGGTGGCAAGTCTGGGTCGGGAAAATAACGGTAATCATGGGCATCTTCTTTGCTTCTTTGAGAAATTGTTTTTTGCTTGGCATCATCCCAGCCTCTGGTTTCTTGAACAACCACCTGGCCTTTTTCAAGCAGCTCTATTTGCCGGTTAATTTCGTATTCAACGGCTTTTTCAACAGATTTAAAACTGTTTAAGTTTTTGGTTTCGCTTCTTGTTCCAAGCTTGGCGGGATTATCGCTAACGGAAACATTAACATCAAAGCGCATATTGCCATGATACAAATCAACATCTGATACTTCGGCATATTTCATTAATAAATATAGTTCATGGGCATAAGCTTTGGCTTCAAGAGCGCTGTGAATATCTGGTTCAGAGACAATTTCTAGCAGAGGCGTTCCGGCCCGGTTAAGGTCTACCAAACTGTAATCGGCGCCTGCCGGATGCGAACTCTTGCCGGCGTCTTCTTCTAAATGAGCCCTGGTGATACCAACTTTGACAAATTCGCCGCTTCCCATTGGCGCTTCGACGACGCCTTCGCCGACTATCGGCCGTTCAAACTGAGTAATTTGGTAGCCTTTAGGCAAATCTGGGTAAAAATAATGCTTGCGGTCAAAATGGCTGACATTGGCAACCTTGGCCCTAAGGGCAATACCAGCCTTGACGGCCAGGTGGATAGCCTGCTTATTAAGCACCGGCAGTGTTCCCGGAAAACCCAGGCAAATAGGAGAAATTAGGGTGTTAGGTTCAGCATCTCGCGCGTCGTTGCTAACGCCTGAAAACAATTTGGTCTTTGTTTTTAACTGGACATGACATTCGACGCCAATAGTTGGCAGATACTTGCCTTTGACTAGATATTTGTCGAGCATTACCAAACCCCCAAATCTTTAAAGGCATGGTAGTAACCTTTTAGTGCTTCTTTGGCCTGCTTTTCGCTGATCTTAAATTTTGGTTCGTGAACTATTTTATTCCGTAGCTTGTGAGCTTTCCAAACTTCATCTTTTCTTTTTAATTTTGCTTTGGCCGATACCAATCTTTCGGCCATGGTTGACCCTTGATAAGCTAAGCATTTTAAGGCTTCATCAAGTAGTTTATCG
>CAZJDP010000101.1:0-2595 GCA_964544805.1 uncultured Candidatus Saccharibacteria bacterium | reverse complement strand
AATGGGCTCTTTCTTTTTCTGGCACTTCTAACTCGTGAATTTTATCTTTTGGCAGGCCAAGATTTTCTAAAAACTGATTAATATTAGCGAGTAGTGCGTCAAAAGATTCTTGCCAGCTGGCCGGATTAACAAAATATTCAATTTCCATTTGTTCGAATTCCCGCGAACGGAAAATAAAATCGCGCGGGCTAATTTCGTTCCTAAAGGCCTTGCCTATTTGAGCAATACCAAACGGTAAATTTGGGTAAATAGTATCGACAATATTTTTGTAATTGGTGAAGATTCCTTGGGCAGTTTCTGGCCGTAAATAGCTCACCGAACTTTCATCTTCTACAGGCCCAACACTAGTTTTAAACATCATATTAAATTGTTTAGGCTCAGAAAATGTTCCTTCTTTGCCGCAGGTTGGGCATTTAGTGGTATCAATTTTATCGGCCCGGAACCGGCCTTTGCATTCACCGCATTCAACTAGAGGGTCGGTAAAAGTATCTACATGGCCGCTAGCCTGCCACACTTTTTGGTTCATTAATATGGCCGCATCTACACCGTATATATCGTCTCTTTTAGTAACAAAATAGTCCCACCATAAATTTGTGATATTTCTTTTTAAGGCCAGACCGTAAGGGCCGTAGTCCCAGGTTCCGGCTAAGCCGCCATATACTTCACTACCCTGAAAGATGAATCCGCGGCGTTTACATAAACTAACAATATCTTCCATTTTTGTTTCGTTGCTATTCATAATACTAAAGTATATCAGTTTTTACTGAGCGCTGCTTGTGTGATATCTATAAAAGCTTCGCAGCGGCGGCAAAATAGTATCGCATAATTCTTCATAATTTTTTAACAAGCTAAGCTGGCTAGGGTTATTATTTTTAGCAAGTTTTAGCAGCTTAATAGTGTTCGAACTAAGCTGGCCGTTGCTATTTAATATGAAACCGCCTTTATCTATAACAAGATCGTACTTAGCAGCTTCTACGAAGCCGCTACCGTCTATTTGGTTAGTTGTATTAATATCGTTACCGGATATTTTTAAAATGTTAACCAACCACCACAGCTCAAGCAGCTGGGCTGAATCTGTTTCGTTAATTTCTTGCACGGCTGTTTCTAGTAGACTGTAATAGACTGCACTTGCATTGTCTTCTAGCTGGCTGTCTAAACTTTTAAGTATATAATTTGCCAGTTCTAATTTTGGCAACTGGTTAATAAACGAAGTGTAATTATTAAGCAGCCTAGAGCTGGTCAGGGTAGCTATTTCTCCCCTGCCAGGGGCAAAGCAATTCTCGTTAATACAAAAAGGTTCGATACCAGCGGCTAATTTACTTTTTGGTTTTCGAACACCCCTAGCTAGAACAGATATTTTGCCATTACCGGCCGTTAAAAGCGACACTATTCTGTCGGCTTCGCCGTAATTAATGCGCCTAAGAACAATTGCTTTATCTACTATTATTTTCAAGCTTGCTCCATAAGTGTTTTTACTATGCCAATTAGCTGCCCGGCGCTAGTTTTAGATTTTTCCAAATAACGCAGGACGCCATATTTTTGCCAGACGGCTTCGCTGACTCCAAAAGCATATTGGGGCACCGAGCTATAAACAACAATTTTAATATTGTTCCAGTCTTCGTATGACCTAACTTCATGCAAAAGCTCTATGCCGCTATGCCTGGCAAGCTTTGGTTCGAGCACAATCATATCTGGCATTTTAGCGTCTATTTTACTGACCGCCTCGCCAGCATCTGAAGCAACAGAAGCTTCTAGGCCGGCATCGATAAATTGCTTTAAATATACAGAAGCCAATACCTTATCTGGTTCTACAAGTAGACAATACATATTTTTATACTAACTGAAGCTGGTTGCTTAGCGGTAAATAAAAACCAACACCAGGCAAAGAGCAATGATTAAACTGCTTAATTTCTGATTTGATAATTTTAGAAAGCTCATTAGATATGTAAAATCCAATTCCAGAATTAGCACTTAGCCCTGGCGTTATCATTAGGTTTTCTTGGCTCGAGGCAGAGTTTTTTATATCGGCCGCTCTTAAATCTATATCCTTAGAAAAAACCCCGACTCTTTGGGTATTTACATTTGTTTGCTGGACTGAAACAACAACTTTAGCCCTTTGGCCTGGCTCGACCATGTGTAGGCAACCGGCCGCCAGCCCAAAAACAATTCCCCGAATAGCTGTTGAATTTGAATACACCAAGTCAAGTTTCTTGCTAGATTCAAAACAGATATCTACCGGCAGCGATTTTGCTATTTGGTGAATATCAAACAAAGCATCTCTAGCAGCACCGGCTGCTGATATGCTGGTTAGTTCCAGCTGAGTCTGCTGATGATGGCTGGCAAATAAAATGTAGTTCAGCATAGACAAAGCTTCGCTGCTAATTTGACTAATTAAATTGTAGTTTCCTTTTGATTCGGCAAGAGCTTTAATTTGAATAAATTTTTCTTGAAAATCAAACAATATTGAATTTTGCTGTGGTTTGGATACGCTAGACACTACAAAAATTAAACCCCAAGTTTTTATTAACCCTTAATAGTATTATTATACCATTAAACTTACGGGTTGTATTTGAGATTTTTTAAGACAAAATTATT
>CAZJDP010000100.1:0-2648 GCA_964544805.1 uncultured Candidatus Saccharibacteria bacterium | reverse complement strand
TACGGTTAAAGACACCTATTCAGATGTTGCAAAGGTCTTGAGTTCTATGCGTTTGATTGTTTGGACTACAGAGTGTCAATACCGAAGGCGTTGACGACTTCTTTTTCGCTGGCAACTTGTAGGCGGCCGTTTAAGACCTCTATAATTTCGTTAATCGCCCGGCTCTCTTGCGGGCTAATGCCGTCGGCAGCATCGGCCGTAACATTGGCTATTTCTAAAATTAGCCTTTCGAACGGTTCAATTAAGCTTGGGTCTTTTTTAGATAAAATTTCTATTGAGGCGTCTATGGCTTGCAGGACCGGCACTTCTATGCCGCCGGCGTCTCTTGGCACATACTTGGGAACCCGGCTTTTAAAACCTTTAAAATTAAATAGTTGCTTAAAAAATATATTTGATTCTTCGTTCTCTAAGTCATTTAGCATTTTGTTAACGGTATACTTAATTTTAAGCTCTTCAAAAAACCCGGGAGACAGCTTCATTATGTATTCTGCCGTTCCAAGGACGGCTGATTGCAGGGTGTTCCATTCGGGGTAGCTATAGTCTTTACGGCTGGTCATGATATTTTTTCAGCTTTTTGTTCTTCTTGTAAATTAATTGCATAAACAACGGTTCGGTCAGAGCTTAGCGCAGCCTGGCCGTCGCTGAAAAAAATAGTTATCTCACTAAGTGCATTACCTGTTTGGGTAAAAACTATATAAAGGCCAGTTTCGGCAGTATTATTGTATGGATTATCAAAAAGTTTATCTATATTACCTAGTTTGCCAAGGCACATTTTTTGAGCATCTTGCTCGTCAATAACACTAAAAGAGACTGTTCTTTGTTCTAGGCTTAGGTGGTTAACCCCGAAATAACCTTCTAAAAACGCTTCAAAAGCACTTTTTAAAGTTCTTGATAGTTCAGTATCTTCGTCTAGGCTGATAGTAGTTTTTTTGTCTGGTTGTAAGTTACCATAAGCTTCATGAACGGCTTTAAAGCTCTGCCCTGCAGTAGACAATGGTTTTTCTATTGGTTGTTTTTCTTGATGCATTTTTTGTTTTTATATAACTTATTTATTTTATCACCTTAAACTTGTTTTGTCAATTTGCTGAAGGGTTGTGGTAGTATTTTGGTATGACTGTTTTTAGCTGGCTTAGCCAGGCCGAGATTATGTTAAGAAAAAATAATATTCAAAGCGCTAGGCTTGATTGCCTAATGATGCTTGAGTTCGTTCGTGGGCAAAATAGAGCAAATATACTAGCCGGCCAAGATTTAATGCTAAAAAATCATCAGCTGCTAAGCTTAAATAAGCTGCTTAAAAAAAGAGCCAGCCACTACCCTATGGCTTATCTGCTTAATAATAAAGAATTTTACGGCCGGCAGTTTTTTGTTAATGAATCTGTCTTAATACCTAGGCCGGAAAGCGAAGCTTTTATTGACCTGCTTAAAAAGCACCAAACCGACATTAAAAATTTGGTAGATGTTGGGACTGGTTCTGGTTGTTTGGCAATTTCTGCCAAATTAGAATTGCCCGATATAACGGTTGAAGCCTGTGATATTATGCCGGGCAGCCTAAAAATTGCCCAAAAAAATGCTGATAATTTGCAGGCTGATATTCATTTTTTTAAGTCGGATTTACTTTTGAACACCTCTAAACGCTACGACGGAGTGTTTGCAAATTTGCCTTATGTGCCTAAGAGCCTACTGGTAGAAAAAGACTTAAGCTATGAGCCGCAAAGCGCTCTTTTTGCTGAGCAAAATGGGCTGTCATTAATAAAGCGGCTGATTGCGTCTTTGCCTAAAAAATTAAATAGTAATGGCTTGTTTTTCTGCGAATCTTTAAAAATTCAACATGCAGAAGTTGCCGATTTTGCTAAAGGTATGAATTTAACACTTATTAATACCGAGGGATTGGTTCAGTTATTTAAGAACAATAATTAGTTCGACTTAGGCGATTGTTCTAGGGTTACTTTTAAGACCTGCTCTTTGCCGTCGCGGACAATTGTTATATCTACGGTGTCGCCGACTTTGAACTTACCTAAACGGCTGGCCAGCGGGTTGTCTGTATCGACCTTTTCGCCGTTTACTTTGGTTATTATGTCTCCCTCTTTAAGACCGGCTTTGTCGGCTGGGCTGCCATTAGCTACAGCTAAGGCCGAGTTACTGCCTTTGATCCAGGCTCCGTAATCGCTAGAAAGATCATAAGCCTGTTTTAGCTGGTCGGTTATCATAATGTAGCGGACGCCCATATATGGAATTTGCAGTTTGCCGTCTTTTAAAATACTTGCTATTTGGCTGTTAACATCGTTAATAGGAATAGCAAAGCCAATGTTTTCTGCGTTGCCGGCAACAGCAGTATTAATACCAATAACTTCCCCGTTCATATTGAGCAGCGGGCCGCCGGAATTGCCGGGGTTGATAGCAGCATCTGTTTGGAATAAATTAGTCAAAGTTTCTGTGCTGCCTCCGCTTGAATCACCTGCTGTAACCGGCCGGCCGGTTCCAGAGATTATACCGCTGGTAACAGTATTGCTGTATTCGCCCAAGGCATAACCGATAGCAACCACTGCATCGCCGACGCGCATTTTAGATGAATCGCCCAGTTTAGCTGGTTTTAAATTATTAACCCCATTAACCTTTAAAAAGGCTACATCGTAGTTGCTTCTAGGATC
>CAZJDP010000099.1:0-2664 GCA_964544805.1 uncultured Candidatus Saccharibacteria bacterium | reverse complement strand
TAAGAAATATGGGAAACATGGTATCAACAGATCCAATTGCAGATATGCTTACTCGGATCCGTAATGCGATCGCAGTTAGCAAAAGGCAAATTGTTTTGCCTCACAGCAATATTAAAGAAAAAGTTGCCGAAGTATTAGTTAAAGACGGTTTTCTTAGCAAGGTTGAATCTAACGGTGAAGGCGGATTTAAATCTTTAGTCGTAACTATCAACGAAGAAGGAACCAATCCAACTATTACTGATATCAAGCGATTAAGCAAACCAGGCCGCAGGCTTTATGCAGCCGCCAAAGAGATTCCAACGGTTAAGTATGGCCGAGGAGTGGTTATCATATCAACTTCAAAAGGTATAATGACTGGCACAGAAGCAAAGCAAGCCGGCCTTGGCGGCGAGTTAATTTGTCAAGTTTATTAATAATGAGTGAACAGTATACAGAAAAACAGCTAACAGAAAATTTTATACTACTGTCAGCCGTTAGCTGTAAAACTATAAGCTTTTAAAGGAGAGTAAATAAAGTGAGTCGAGTAGGAAAACTACCTATACAAATCCCAAGCGGTGTGACAATCACTGTCGATGATACTTTGATTACTGTTGCTGGTCCTAAGGGAACGCTTACGCAGGCAGTTCAGCCCGGTGTAATTGTTAAGCAAGAAGGTAATGAAATTATTGTAAGCCGCGAGAGCGATGCAAGGGAGCACCGCGCAAAGCACGGCCTTGTAAGAGCCTTAATAAATAATATGGTTATTGGAGTTACCAAAGGTTTCGAGAAAAAACTTGAGGTTAACGGTGTTGGTTTCAAGATTGCCATGGAGGGTACAAAGCTTAAAATGGCTCTTGGCTTCAGCCACGATGTTTATTATCAGCCAGCCGAGGGCGTTAATATTGCCGTAGAAGCCAATAATATTATTGTTAGCGGTATTAGCAAACAGCAAGTTGGCCAAGTTGCTGCAGAAATAAGAGCCCTCAAGAAACCAGAACCTTATAAGGGCAAGGGCATTAAATATGTAGATGAACGAATTATCCGCAAGAGCGGTAAGTCGGGTAAGGATTAATAGGGATTAATTATGAATAGACTAATGAAGAAAACTCAGAACCTAGCACTCCGTAAAAATCGCGTTCGTTCAAAAGTTCATGGAACGGCCGAACGGCCTCGGCTAACGGTTAGCATTACCAGCTTGCATGTCAGTGCTCAAATTATTAACGATGACAAGTCAACAACTTTGGTTTCGGCTACAACTGTCGGAAAAAAAGTTTCAGGAACTTTGACCGAAAAAGCTACAGCTATTGGTACCGAAATTGCCAAAAGTGCTAAAAAAGCTAAAATAACTAAAGTTGTATTTGACCGCAACGGCCGTTTATATCACGGTAGAATAAAGGCACTTGCAGATGCCGCTCGAGCAGAAGGACTGGAGTTCTAATATGGAAAGAAGAAGAGATAATCGAGAAAAAGAAGAAAAGCTATTCGACGAAAGAGTTTTAAATGTCGATAGAGTGGCAAGGGTTGTAAAAGGCGGAAGAAGATTCCGTTTTCGGGCTCTTGTTATTGTCGGCGATAAAAAAGGTAAAATTGGCATTGGAATATCAAAGGGTGCTGATGTTACCAGTGCTGTTTCTAAGGCTGTTGATGGAGCTAAGAAAAATATGGTCGAAATTGTATCTGAAAACGGTACTATTCCGCACGAGGTTCAAGCAAAGGTTGGCGGCTCTAATGTGCTAGTTAAGCCAGCTTCTGCCGGTACCGGCCTTATTGCTGGTGGTGTAGTCCGTACTATTCTTGAAGTTGCCGGTATTAGCAATGCCTTGTCTAAAAACCTTGGATCAAGCAATAAACTCAATACAGCTTATGCAACCTTAGAGGCACTAATGCAGCTTAAGCCAAAATCTGAATGGATTGTAAAGCCTGTTAAGGTTAAAAAGTCGGCCACACCGGTAAAAAAAGCACCCGCAGCTAAAAAAACAGCAACTAAGCCTGTAGCTGCAAAAAAAGCCGCTACACCTAAAGCTAAACCAGCCAAAAAGGAGACAAAGTAATGAGTAAGTCTTTAGTACGAGAATGCCTAGAGTCAGTGCGTGTCGAAACTGATTCTTATAGTCTTAATGACGCAGTATGGGATTATCCTGAGTTTGCGGTCAAAAGCCTTATTAAGGTATTTAAGGGTGACAAAGAGGCGCTTGCTACTGCTCTTGCCGATATAATGGCGCCAGTTGATGAGGATGACGAATTCAAAGATACTAAAAGTATTTACGGTTTCCTCTTTGATATTTATGAGGAGAAAAAATAATGAAGTATCATGAATTACAAGCTCCTAAGAACAAATCTGCCAAAAGAGTAGGCCGAGGCATCAGCGCCGGGCAAGGTAAAACTGCCGGCAGGGGAACCAAAGGCCAAAGTTCACGGTCGGGCGGCAAAAGGCGGCCAGGTTTCGAAGGCGGTCAAACACCAATTATGATGCGGGCTCCTAAGTTAAGAGGATTTCGTAGCATCCGTACCAAGGCAGAACTTGTTTACACTGGCCAACTAAATGATTTTAAGGGCTCAGTAGATAATTTTACAGTTTTCGAAGCAGGTTTAACCTCTAGCCCTTTTGTTAAAGTTAAATTAGTAGTTAAAGGCGACGACCTAAAGCAAAAGCTAGATATTGCCCTTCAGGGTGCTAGCAAACCG
>CAZJDP010000098.1:0-2682 GCA_964544805.1 uncultured Candidatus Saccharibacteria bacterium | reverse complement strand
CAGAAAAGAGTCGCCTTAATATCGACCTTTGCCTTTATTAAAAATAATGACCTATATGATGCAATACGGCTTTGTAAAAAATTAATTAATGAACAGCACGATTTGCTTCAAAAAGCTGTGGGCTGGACTATGAGAGAAATAGGCAAAAAGAATAAAGATGAATTAATTAAATTGTTAGATGTTAAGGCAAAAACCATGCCCCGAACAGCCCTGAGATATTCTATAGAGAAACTGCCTGAAATAGAAAGAAAGCGCTACCTTCAGTTGAAAAATATAAAATAAAATACCCCAAGCATTAAAAGCCTGGGGTATTAAGGTATTTAATTATTATTTTTTGTTGTTAAGCAGGCTAGGGGTAACAGCTAAGCTAGCAGCAAGTAGCAAGCCGGCAATTAAGTACACAAAGCTATTAAAGCTGACACCAGTATTTGGCAGAGTAGCAGCGGTGGTTTTGGCAACTGCTACGATTGGCGTAGCTTCGGTTTCGGTAAAAACTGTTTCAGTTTCGGCGGCAACTACTTTTGGAGCCCATTGCTTGACACCGGCTCTATCAGAAATTACGGCAATTTCGTTAGTAGACAAATTATAAGTAGCAGTAACTGCTGAAAAACTATTAAGAGCCCTTAAGTTCGGGTTATTTTTACTAAAAAGAGTGCCAATTAACAAGGTGTTATCTGGAGAAAAATAAGCTGGCATAAACCATTTTGACAAGTCGGACAACTGTGTGGCGGTGCCATCTGCGGTGCTGACTAGATAGTAATTGCAGTTATGATATGTTTGCTCGTATCTATTGGCAAGTACTCCGTATGCGCTAAAACAAGTCAATGAGTGAACATCTGCAACAAGCACGGTGCTAGTGTCGGGAGATACATCTATAAAATACTCAGAAATATTTTTAGAAGTCGTTAATTGCTTGGGTGTTGTTGGATCATCTGGTGTAATATACCAAATATCAGTATTTAAACCTGTTGTTTTGCTATAGTAGATTGTTCCATTGTCAGCGTAGCCGGCATTTAGATATGGATCGGTCGTTGGTCCAATAATCGTGTCGGTGGCACCGGTTTCGTTATTAATCTTAATGACAGCTGACTTTTCATCAAGAAACTTTGTACTATATTGAGTAGCTAGTATTGTATTTCCATCAGGTGAATATGATAAATTATTAACCCAGCTTTCGCTTTTATTATACTTTGATCCATTAACCAGGCTAGGTAACTCTGCTAGAACTTCTGGCGAGGTGGTAACAGAACTATCTTCATTGGTTGTGACTTTATTAACTACGGCGCATGTCTTTTCGTACTTTGCGCAATCATCTTTTGATTCTGTAGCATATGCTATATCGTAATTATTATCGGCAGTCGGCCCGGAAATGCCCGCCGCTGTTATTTTATCTTCCGAGGTTGCTACGACCTGTTCGTTGGTACCGTCAGGAGCCGTAGTGATCACCTGGCTAACTGGATTTTCGGATTCTTTTTTTTCAGCGTTATTTTGATCAACCACATTATTGTCTGTATATAAGACTGGGCCGTTTTCGCCATCTAGTGCCGCAGATGCACTTGGCGAGTATGCCAGAAATCCTACCAGGCAAGCAGCCATGGCAAAAAATGAAATAATAAAAGCACCTTTAATTTTCATAATACACTCCTTCGCCCCAATGGCTATCACCTATATTTGTCCTATTGGTACAGTTTGTCAATAGGGAAAATATATATTTCAAAATTTTATTTACATAAAATGCTTATACCCACAGCCCATATATTACTAGCCAGATTATACAATTTAGCTTTTTATTTTTTCCTATACAATTAGGTATAGCGTATGGCAATTAAATTACATAACGGTTTTAAAAAACAACAACTGGCTTCTTATGGCTTGGTTTTATCTGTTGTGTTAATAATAATCGCTGCCTACATTGGTATATTACTTATTTCTCCAAAATTGCCGGCAATTGCCTATATTTCTACTGCTCCGATTGATTTAAATAAAAATGATGACAATAACGACCCTCGAAACCGTATTCAAATTGATAAGATGGGGGTAGAGGTGCCATTTTTTGAGGGTGATGAAACTGTATTAGAGCTTGGAGCTTGGCATAGAAAGCCAGAAAACGGTAATCCCCAGGCGGGCGGCAATTTTATACTAGCGGCTCATAGGTTTGAAATTGGTAATACCCCAGGCCAAACCAGACAAAAATCACCATTTTACAAAATTGATTCCCTGGATATAAACGATAAAATTAGAGTTTATTATGAAAACAAATGGTATGACTATAAGGTAACCAAAAAAATTGAGGTTCCAGCAACTGCATTATATATAGAAAACAAATCAGTGGAACCAAAGTTAACACTTTATAGTTGTTCGCTAAACGGCGCGGCGGCTGGGCGCTTCGTAATTGAGGCAACCCCAGTCAATTAATCTGCTTTTTTGATAAATAATTGGTTGTTACCCAGTTGTATAAAATTATTCCAGAGGCAACTCCTACATTAACTGATCTGGTAGAGCCAAATTGCTCAATAGCTACAATTTTTTGGCATATTGCTTGCATTTCAGGCGACAAACCTGGGCCTTCTTGCCCAAAAACTAAAACACATTTTTTGGGCAGTTTTGTTTTGTAAAGATTCACAGAGCCTTTGATATTATCTATACCTATAATTTTTATGTCATGTGCGATGGCCCATTGCT
>CAZJDP010000097.1:0-2758 GCA_964544805.1 uncultured Candidatus Saccharibacteria bacterium | reverse complement strand
CCGATAGGGAGAGCATTAACGCAACTAGTGGGTACAAGATTGTGTTACGAGCGTTGGTAAGCTTCCCTGGTGCAGCAGAAGAAATAATAAACTATATACCTGCAATAACAATTACTATTACGCTTATAACAGCCGCAACAGCCCCTGCGTAAACAATCAGGCTGGCAAGCTTGCTCTGGGAAGCATTAACATCAGGCAGAGCATCTGGTTTGCTTATTACGCCGTTGGCAAAATATATTATCAATTCTTTCATGCTATTTACTCAACAAATATGCCACAAACCTCACAATTTGCGAAGCCAATATGGCAATTATTAACCCAATTACAGCATTTAAAATTGTTTTTCGAGCACTAGCAATTGCCCCTGGTTCACCATTGGCAAAAATAAACATAAAACCGCCCCAAATTATCATAATTACCGCAAGCAGCCCTGCTAAAAACAGGGCAATATCAATTATTCCCAGAATAATTTTAGCTGGTATATTTTGTTCATCTTTGGTATTTATGTTGCAGTTGTCATCGACCTTAAGATATTTGTACCAAACAGGTATGCCAAAAAAAGTTTCTTTACAGTTACCAGTACCTTGCGCCAGCACAGCAGGCGAAATAATCGTAAATATTGCTAATACGCTTAGGGCGCTCAAAAAGAATATTTTCATGGTTTTCATTTAAAGACTCCTCCGGGGACAAGCCAATTTAAGAACGCATACAAGAAAATAAAGGCAGCTATACCAATCACAACATTTATAATTTTTTGCTTAGCGGCGGCCACCGCCTGGGCGTTATCGCGGGCAGTTGTATATTGAATACCAGCCCAAATAATCATTAATACCGCTCCAACCCCAACTACCCCCGCCACTAAATTTATGCCCCAGTTTATCCATTTAACAATGGGGTTTTTCTCAAGACACTCCTGTTTTGACAACCCATCACAAGAATATGCCTGAGTAGCTGCTTCGTTCGGAAGGGGTTGAGTCTCACTGCCAGTACTCTCATCACCGCTATCACTACTTTGCGACGATACATATCCCCCAACATTAACTGGCTTAACGAATCCATCTTTACATTCAGACTTTGTAAGATTGTTTTTACTTGCACATTGTGAAACGGCACCATCAAACGCACTATCTAATTTAGCACTTTCATCTTTTTGACAATTTTCTTTTTTATTACCTGTTTTGCCCTCACAGGCTTTGTTATATTCACTCTGCAAGCAGCTTTTCTGGTTAGATTTTTTCTTATCGTAGCAGTCATTATAATTAGAAGCCGCCTTTATGGTATAAGAAAAAATAACCATCAACACTAAAGGTGTGGCAATAAAAAAGAAATAAACTATTTTGCTGTTATTTTTTTTGTTTAATAGCATACTAAAAATACTATACAATAAAATGATTATTTTTTGGAACTTATCATTTTACTTAAGGTTATCAAAATGGTAAATTTAAAGAGAGATAATCTTTTATAAATATGAAAAACCGGCTAGCTATTAGATATTTACTTTATACAATTTTGCTTATATTAAGTATATCTTTATTTATTCCATTGCCAGTAGAAAAAATCAATGCCGCCTCAAGCTACAAATGGGATGATAAAAATCATGATTCCTTAACCGGCCCATCTGGTACTAAATATAAAGCAATCGGATATGCCTGTTTAATAATATTCAAAAGCGACGGCACGCTGGACGAAAGCAAAGGAGCTTACCCCGAAGGCAGTGATAAAGATATACAAGTATCATACAGCAATGAAGCATACAGCGGCGTATCAACCGTTCCTTCATGTAAAGATGGGCAGCCGGCAAACTATGTTTGGATAGCCAGTGATAAAAAGTCAGCTGTTGTAGTTAAGGGCAACCAAGACAACAAACTAGTAGGAATAGGAGCACCCTACAGAGGAGAAGCTTCTTTATGGCTAATTGATTCTTCGGGAAATACGAAATTCAAAGCCAACATCACAGAAATCGAAAAACCTAATGATAACGGTGCGCCGGAAACTGAACAAACAAAAAAGGGAGCTGAAGATGCACAATCAGACGAAACAACAAGTAAAGCTTGTTGGCAAGCTATCCCTGTTTTTGGATGGATTTTGTGTCCAATACTTGATTTTGCAAATACTCTTTATAATTGGATGTTTGGAATTGTTCGTAATTTGCTATTCATACCAGAAGCTAGTTACAACTCTAATGCGGGTTTAAAAGAATCATGGAACAACATGAAGAATATAGCATCTGCAATTATTGTATTAGTTGCCCTTGTTATGATTGCCGCCCAAATATTTAATTTTGAATTTGTTAGTGCATATACAATGAAGAAAGCCCTGCCAAGACTGGTGATAGCAGCTATAGCTATCCAGCTTTCATGGTATATTTTTACCCTACTCATTCAAATAACCAACGGTGTTGGAGCTGGTATATACAATTTATTAACACTTCCCTTTGATAACGCCGGGGATATACTGACAGATATTAGTATCCAAAATAATCAGGTAGGCACAGGGTCTCAAACATTCTCTGGTTTATTAATATTTTTAGGCTTATCGGCTGGTGCTATTAGTGCCTTAATAACAGCACTAACGCCTGGTGGGTGGATGACTCTAGTTCTAGTTAGTATTGGTGTTATTGTTTCCATGCTTGTTGCCCTAATCACTTTAATAGTAAGAAAAATGTTGATTATTACACTACTGATTTTATCTCCAGTAGCGTTAGCTTTATGGATACTGCCTGGCACCCAAAAAGTTTGGTCTATGTGGTGGCAACTAT
>CAZJDP010000096.1:0-2767 GCA_964544805.1 uncultured Candidatus Saccharibacteria bacterium | reverse complement strand
CCGAAGCTGCTTTTGATAGAGGGGTTCAATATGTATCGGCCTTTATTTTTTCTACAGAAAATTGGGATCGTACTAAAAAAGAGGTGAGTTATTTGATGAAACTATCTCATAAAATGATCACAAAAGACTTCAGAGAAACAGACGAAAAAGGTATAAAGGTGTTGTGGATGGGCAGTGAAGAAAATGTACCACCTAAACTTATTGAAGAGATAAAAAAGACAGTTGAACTGACAAAAAACAACACTAAAGGCACACTTTGTTTGTGCTTTAATTATGGGGGACATCGCGAAATAACGGAAGCTGTTAAAAAGATTATCGACAATGAAAAAAAGGATATAACAATAAATGAATCTTTATTGCGGCAATATTTGTACAATTCAAAGGTACCGGACATCGATTTAATTATTCGTACTTCCGGCGAACAGCGGCTAAGCAATTTTATGCTTTGGCGGGCTGCATATAGCGAGCTTTATTTCTCAGCTAAATATTGGCCAGATTTTAGTACAATAGATTTAGACGAAGCATTAAAAGATTATGAAAATCGAAAAAGAAGATTTGGAAAGTAGGGTGAAGTTTTGGGCTTAATTATATTCGCAGTAATTTGTTTTATTTTTTTAGTGGTTGCTCATGAATACGGACATTTTTTAGTAGCTAAAAAAAAGGGTGTAGAAGTCGAGGAATTTGGTGTTGGTTTTCCGCCAAAAATTTATGGCAAAAAATTTGGCAAAGGTATTTTCGAAGGCTATTACACAATTAATTTACTGCCGTTAGGCGGTTTTGTGCGCTTAAAAGGCGAACACGACGCCGATAAAGAAAAAGGCAGTTTTGGATCTGTAAGCACTAAAGCTAAACTACAAATAATGCTAGCCGGTGTGGCGGTTAATTTTGTACTGGCGCTCATATTATTTACAGTTGTAGCCTGGGTAGGAATGCCGCAGCTAATACCTAACCAATTTACTGTTAAAAGCAATGAAAAAATTATTCGCAGCGATGTTTTGGCAAATTTAGTCGTTGCTGAATCACCAGCCGAAAAAGCCGGTTTAAAAAATGGCGACATAATAAGTAAAATTAACGGCCAGCAAATATCATCAGATACAGAGCTTTTGCAGGCTACAAAATCTAATGCCGGCCAAACCGTCAGCATAGATTACATAAGAAAGGGTAATGCAGCCAGCGCTAAAGCGCAGCTGCTGACCGCCCAAGAGGTAGAAGCCAGCCGCAAAACAGACAACCCCAAAGGTTATTTAGGTATTGTGCCGCGGGAATACAAAATGGCTCAATACACATGGGCGGCACCAATAGTTTCTGTAGGCAGCTCCGCCCAATTTACCTGGTTAACTATCAAGGCTATTGGCAGCGCGTTAGCGGCGCTTGGCAAAGCCTTTATTAACGCAATAACGCTAAATGGTGCAACTGCTAAGCAAGAGGCGGCCAAAGCAGGTGAAAATGTATCTGGGCCGGTTGGAATTTTTGCCGTTATACAACAAGGCAGCGCCCTGGGGTATCAATTTATATTGTTTGTAATAGCACTTATTAGTTTAACTCTGGCAATAATGAACTTTTTGCCTATACCGGCACTTGACGGCGGCAGGGCGTTTGTCATGCTGGTTTTTAGGGCTCTAAAAAAACCGCTTACGCCAAAAAAAGAAGAGCTAATTCATGCCACTGGCTTTGCCCTTATAATGATATTATTTGTGGTAATTACAATTGTAGACATAAGAAGATTCTATTAAATGAACACTAAACCTCAAGCTCCGCTTGCTTGGAACTCTAAATTAGCTATTTGGGTTACGGCGCTAGCTTTTTTGGTTTCGCAGTTTGCGGCGCTGTTGCCTTACGGTTTGGTGTACTTGTTAAAAGGCCAACAATCAGCCCAAGGCCTAATAGATGGTTCGGGCAGTAATATAGGCTCTTTCTTAGCAGTGGCTTTTTCTGCCGTTAGCTTATTTGCTGTTATTTACATTTTTTTAATGCTTAAAAAACAAAAAATTTCGGCGCTAGGCTTTAAGCGCATAAAAAAAACCGACCTTGCTTGGGTCAGTTTGTTTGCTATCGGCTACATAGTTATCAGCGCCGCTGCCTTGTCTTTGGCAAGTCTAATACCTGGGTTCGATGCTAACCAAGAGCAAGAAATTGGTTTTACAAACCCGGCTGGGTGGCAGTTAATTTTGGTATTTATAAGCTTGGTTATAATTCCGCCAATTGTCGAAGAAGCCTCATTTAGGGGCTTTTTATATAGAGGCCTAAAAGCAGATTTCGATAAAAAAGTAGTGCTTTTATCTGGTTTAGCTATAGCTGCTATAGCAGGAATTTTTACCGGTAATTTGGTTAGCGTAATTGCTATTGCTTTATTTGTTGTTTGCTCGGTTTTGCTGGCAAAAAAAAGCGTCATTATGGCAGCTGCCATTTTTACCAGCGGAACATTCGGGCTTGTTCACGGCCAGTGGAATGTGGCAATAGACACTTTTGTTTTATCTATGGTTATGATTGCTCTTTATGAAAAAACTAAGAATTTGTGGGCCTGTGTTTTCTTGCATGGGCTAAAAAATTTTGTGGCATTTTTAGCACTATTTGTATTAACAAAATAATTAATTTTTACTTTTTCTGCCGGCTAAAAAGTAACAAAAAGCCTCGGCGCTTCTTTTTAAATTCTTATCTGATGATATTTGTTACAAGTCACAAAAAGAACTTGATGGCTTTTATATTTTTAAAGAATAGCCATCTTCAAACATCTTTTTGTCTTGGACTTGCTAAAAAATACATCATC
>CAZJDP010000095.1:1562-2803 GCA_964544805.1 uncultured Candidatus Saccharibacteria bacterium | reverse complement strand
ATATACCCCAGCAAGAATTTTTAATAAAGTACTTTTACCGCTGCCGTTGCGTCCTACTATTCCAATAAAATCACCTTTATTTACTTCGAAACTAATGTCTTTTAGCGCAGTATAATCACCTTTATGGGACATTGACTTACGCTTTCCAGTTAATTTTCGTCCAGCACTAATAAAAGCTTCTTTTATAGTACCGCTACTACTTTGGGGATTGAATGTCTTTCTGACACCCGTGACTTTAATTGCAATTTCACCGTCCGCCATTTAAATGCGCTCCGCAAAATAGTATGCTTCTTTTTTAAAGTAGCGATTTGCAATTAATACCATAAATATAATTATGCCAAACGGCATCAATAGCAATGGCATACTAAGCACATGCCAGCTACTTAATGTGTCGTGACTCACAAAAGCCCACCTTGTATCTTGAATAATCTGCGCCACTGGATTAATCATAATAAATTTTTGGTATTTTTCCGCAACTATAGTAAGCGGATAAAGAATTGGAGTAGCGTAAAATGCTGCTTGGAGCAAAACTTCCCAAATATAAGCGGCATCACGATACTTTACAAATAAGGCACTTAGGAAGAATGCTAATGCCATAGCGAAAATTAGTAGCTCAGCAATAAATAACGGTAACAGGAGCCAAGTTTTCATAACATCTACTCCGTCTATAAATGCAAAGATCAAAACAACCAATAAATTTATTATTAGGTTTATAAAGGCTGAGCTAACACTGCTAACAACAACGAGGTAGCGGGGAATGCTAATTTTTTTTATTAAGTCCCCCCTATTTACTATTGAATTCATGCCAGTAATGGTCGCCTCTGCAAAAAAACTCCATAAAACAATTCCGAGTAAAAGATAGACAGGAAAATGTGGTATATCTCCGCCTATCCTTAAAAACTTAACAAAGACAACATATAAAATTACAAACAAGAAGAGTGGTTTCAGCACAGACCATGTATAGCCCAACACTGAACCTTGGTATCGCACCTTAAAATCTGTTACCACCATCTCTCGCAAAATGGATTGGTTCTTTTGTGTTAAAAATCTCATAATTTACATCTTATTCTAGCATATATACGCTACTCACTTATTGTAAAATCAGCGTGCCCCTTAGAATAATGATCGTTTAAGTATGGATCGTGTGTAATATATTTATGCCATCCTTTTTTCAGTAGTTTTTTGGCTTTTTCAAATTCTACTGAATCTCTTTTTGAATGTTCTGGTAAGCCAAGGCTTAT
>CAZJDP010000095.1:0-1462 GCA_964544805.1 uncultured Candidatus Saccharibacteria bacterium | reverse complement strand
CTTTGTGCGTCACCCAGCATTAGCTCTAGCCAGTTTGGCGTAATTACCTCTGTGTCATTGTTGAGCATAACCAAATATTCGCCTTTAGCTTTTTGGGCACCAAAATTGCATGCATTAGCATAGCTAAATTTAGGCTCTACAAAACTATAAATATTTATTTTTTGGTTTTTAGTAATGATTTTATACCAATCTAACACTTCAACTTCTTTAGAGCCCGTATCTACCAAAACTATTTCATAATTATTATATGTGGTCTTTTCAAAAATTGAATCTATGCATCTTTTTACAACTTTGAATTGATTTTTTGTAGGTATCACAATTGAAACCTTTGGGTTGCCATTGACTATATAATTGACCTCCCAGTAGTCTTTTATATAGCGCGATGAAACCACCTCTGCTGTGTAACCTCTATCTTTAACATCTTCTTGCAATGCTTGTTTTTGTGCATTAATAACATATGGTTTTGCTTCTGTATTTTGCGCAGTAGAATTGCTAGACATTCGCCATCCATACAATATGTCTTGAATGTGGTAGATAGACTGTGCTTGCCTGGTTGTTCTTAAAAATAAATCCCAATCTTGAGCACCATCGAATTTGGAACGGAATCCGCCAACTTTAGTAATTAAGCTTTTCTTAATAACCGCAAAATGAGTTATGTAGTTAACGCTCCTTAAAAAGTCTGGGCTCCAATCTGGCTTGAAAAATGGATTTGATCGAACCTTACTATTTTCTGAGATTTTATCTTCATCACTATAAATAAAGTCATGCTTTTTTGTCTGCAAAGATTTAACAACACTAAATAATGCATGAGGGTAAAGCACATCATCATGATCTAGCAAACCAATGTATACGCCCTTTGCTTTTTTTATTCCTTCATTTGTAGCTGCAGAAATATGCATATTTTTTTTGTTAAATATAATTTTGATTCGATCATCGGAATTTGCATAATGTTGCATTATATTTCGTGGCTCGTCAGTAGTTGATTTATCATCTACTAGTATAAGTTCCCAGTTATCATAAGTTTGTCTTAATACGGAGTTGATACATTCCCTTAGATGTATTGGGTTGGTATTGTAAACGGGCGTAATAACACTAATTAAAGGCCTGTAGCTGAGTTTTTTTGATTGCCGAGCCTGGCTTATTAGTTCTTCGGAATTTAGTGTATGATTTTTTAACCATATATCATAACTAGCTTGTGGCATGATCTTTAAGCCGGTAGCTTTTTCTGCGACCCTTACTGTTTTGGTTATCAGCTTGCTTAGACCGGGTTGATTTTTTAAGGCTTTTTTTGACTGTGTATAAGCTACATTTCTAGCTTTACGAATATATTTTTTCAAAACTGTTCCTATGTTACTTGGTATATTTTAGAGTATTTATTCATTTTTCGGTACACTAGATTCTGAAATGTCTAAAACAGCCACCATAATACCAAACTGGAATGGACAAGATTATTTAACTGCCT
>CAZJDP010000094.1:0-2817 GCA_964544805.1 uncultured Candidatus Saccharibacteria bacterium | reverse complement strand
TTAGCTTTAAGCCATTTAGCAGTGAAAAAACTATCTGGATTGATAATTTTGCTGTTAAATATGTAAAAAGCTCTAACGGTGAAAAGCAGCAAAGATTTTTTATTCACACCTATATTTACATTAAAGGCAGTAAAAGAAAAATAACAATTTCTTTAACCGATAGATCAAATATGAATTACGAGGTTATTATTGGAAGAAAATTTTTAAGAGGTAAGTTTTTGGTTGATCCATCAGATTAAGGAAAGATTATGAATATAGCGATTTTATCAAAAGGCTCAAAGAATTATTCGACAAAGCGGCTAAAAGAAGTGGCTCTTGCCCGGGGGCATAATGTAAAGATTATTAATTATGCTAAATGCTACATTGGCGTTGAAAAAAACAACCCGGTTGTTCACTACAAAGGCGAGCCGCTTGAAAAGTTCGATGTAATTATTCCAAGAATTGCTCAAAGTTACACCAAGTACGGTACAGCCGTTGTCAGACAGTTTGAAATGCAGGGTACATATACCACAGCCAGCTCAATTGCTATTAATCGATCAAGAGATAAATTAAGAGCTTATCAGCTGCTGGCAAAAGCGGGTGTAGGTGTCCCTAAGACAGTTTTTGCCCGGGATACGGCAGATTTTGAAGATGTTATTGTGCAAGCCGGCGGAACGCCTTTAATTATTAAAGTAGCCCGTGGCACTCATGGCAACGGAGTTGTTCTGGCCGAAACTAAAAAGGCGGCTCAAGCTGTTATGCAAGCATTTTTCGTAGAAGGAGTTAACTTTTTAGTCCAGGAATTTATTAAAGAATCGGCCGGTACGGATATTAGGGCTTTTGTGGTTGGTAAAAGAGTAGTAGCCAGTTATAAAAGACAAAGTTTAGACGATGATTTTAGATCTAACTTGCACCAAGGCGGCGAAGGCAAGGCTATTAAATTAACTGATGAAGAAATAAAAACCGCCGTAAGAGCAGCCAAATCTATGAACTTGCCTGTTTGCGGTGTAGATATGATGAGAAGCGAACGGGGACCGCTAGTGCTTGAGGTTAATTCTAGTCCTGGTTTTGGCATAGAAAAAATAACTGGCCGAGATGTAGCAACAAAAATAATTGAATATATTGAACGAAATGCTAAACAAAGACATAAAAAAGACAAAATTGGCGCCTAAAAAAACCTTAATATTTTTTATAGCTGTTTTTGGCCTGATTATTTTGGCAATTATTTTACTACTGCTAAACAAACCGGAACCAAAAAATAATTTTATAACTATTAACGGCAATAAAATATACATTGAAAAATTAATATCTGAAAAATCAAAGGAAAAAGGATTGTCAGGCCGCAAGTTCCTGCCAGCTAATGAAGGTTTATTATTTATTTATGATTCACTTGGCAACTGGAAAATATGGATGAAAGATATGCTTTTTTCTATAGACATTATTTGGATTAACGACCAAGGAACGGTCGTTTCTGTAAAGAAAAATGTCAGTCCGGATACTTTTCCGGAAATATTTGAAGCTGGCAGCCAGTCTAAGTATATTTTAGAAGTCAATTCTGGTTTAGCCGAAAAATATAATACTAAAATAGGCGATAAGGTTTATAATCTATTTTAATAAATGTTATGCTTAAATTATAAATGCTAAATTTATATATAATTATTGGCTTGTCAGTAATATTATTTTTATTTATTCCACTGGCCTTTAGATCTAATGCAGTTTATGGTTTTTTATTATTAGCTGCCGGTGAACTTGCCTCTAGGCAAGTTTCGGTTGAAGCTACCAAATTTTTAAATTCAATTTTAACTGGGCTTTCAGTGCCGCTGTATAGCATAGTTCAAATTGTTATTTTACTTTTTGGGTCAATTGTAGTGATAGTCTTATATAGAAAAACAGCTAAACCCAAAGATTTAATATTCAATGTAATAGTTGGCTTGTCGGCATCACTTATAGCGGTATACTTGGTAGTTGCTAAGCTACCCTACGAGGCAAAAAATTCTATTGAAAATTTGAGCCTATACCAGTCAATTGATAATTTTTTAGGTGTTGCAGTTGTGGCGGGCCTACTTGGTGCACTTTTTTATTTTGTATTTCATAAAAGCGCTCATTTTAACAAGCACGAAAAAAAACACAAATAAAAAAGCTCCTAAAGTCTAGGAGCTTTTTTATTGGAGGGCCCAGTGTGACTTCGACTCAACTTCGGCGAGCCCGTCGCAACATCTTTGCAAAACCACTTTGCAAGAGTTGACTCCCTTGCAAACTGCCACGGGCAGTTTTCACCACTCCACCCTACGGGTGTCGGGATCTCGAGCCCACATTGGGAACGACCAAATAAAATACCCCAGACAAGCTGGGGCAATTTATTTGGAGGGCCCAGTGGGGCTCGAACCCACGACACCCTGCTTAAAAGGCAGGTGCTCTAACCGGCTGAGCTATGGGCCCTTCTGGTTGATTAAACAACAGGGGTTAATATATCACGAACCGCCTTGATTGTAAATGTTGTCTCTTTTAGTTTATATTTATGTGTAAATGCTAATTACTCATAAAAAAACAAACATATTAATTATTGTCTGTATTTTTTTACTTTTTGGCCTTTTTATAGCTAAGATTACCGAACCATTAAGCGCTTATTATTTTCTTATTTTTAGCTTTTTATCTTTACTATTTTGGCGTTTTAAAGTGCTATTTTTACTTACCTTAAGCTTTGCAGCTTTCTCTTTAGGTATGTGGCGGGGCGGTTTACTGCAGCAACAGAACTTAAATTACCAAGAGCATTATTATAAAAAAGTTACAGTTACCGGAATTGCTTCAGAAGATGGCTTCTATTCTAATGGTTCGCAA
>CAZJDP010000093.1:0-2857 GCA_964544805.1 uncultured Candidatus Saccharibacteria bacterium | reverse complement strand
TGCATTGTTAGCAGCAGCAATAACATTTTCTTTGTTATTTGTTCTTTTACCTCTATTTATATTTTACGCCCGTTGTCAAATGCACCAAACAAAACTAATTAATGCTTTTAATAAAATGGTATTATTAAGGCTAGTAGAAAGACTTTAAATGCTGCATAAAATTACCACAAAACAAAAAATACTTGTCATGATTGCCGTCATGTCGGGCTTGTTATTGGCGGCTCTAGACCAATCTATAGTTGGCACCGCCCTACCAACAATTGTTGCCCAGTTTAACGGTTTGTCTGAACTGAGCTGGGTGGTAACTGCCTACTTGCTAACATCGACCATTACCATACCAATAAGTGGCAAAATGTCTGATATTTTTGGCCGGCGGAAAGTTTTACTAACAGGTATTTTAATTTTTGTACTTGGGTCATCTTTAACTGGAGCGGCCTGGAATATGACCAGCCTTATTTTCTTTAGAGCCCTTCAGGGAATTGGCGGCGGCGTTTTGTTTGCCAGTGCTTTTGCTGTTATTGGCGACCTATTTGCACCGGCCGAAAGAGCCAAGTGGCAAGGAATTTTTGGAGCAGTTTTTGGTTTATCTTCTATTATTGGGCCGTTACTTGGCGGTTTTTTAACAGATAATGTCTCTTGGCGGTGGTGTTTTTATATAAACATTCCTTTTGGCATTTTAGCTTTTATATTAATTTATTTCTTTTTGCCGACAATTGTTGCCAAAGGGCGCGATAAAAAAATTGATTACGGCGGCGCAGCTATATTGGCATTTGCCCTTGGCAGCCTTTTGCTCGGCCTAAGCTGGGGAGGTACAAAATATCCTTGGCTATCTTGGGAAATAATAAGCCTAATGATAGGCGCGTTAATTTTAATTCCTATCTTTATTTACTGGGAAGCTAAGCACGAAGATCCAATTATCCCACTGCATATCTTTAAAAATAGTATATTTAGAGTTTCGGTAACAATGTTATTTTTTGTAGGCATAGCCATGTTCGGGGCAATAATTTACTTGCCAATGTTTGCCCAAATTGTTCAGGGATCTTCGGCAACCAATTCAGGAATTATTCTACTGCCGCTTGTTGTTTCGCTGGCAGCTACTAGTATAATTTCTGGCCAGGTAATATCACGAACGGGCCGTTATAAAATTTTAGCAATTGCCGGAACAATTATTACAACTGTTGCTTTATTTTGGCTATCGACCCTAACTGCCAGCAGCAGCCATGCCCAAACAATTATAAGAATGATACCGTTAGGCATTGGAATTGGTATTATTATGCCATTATTTAACTTAATTGTTCAGAACGCTTTTCCGCAGAAAATGCTAGGAGTTGTTAGTTCTTCGGCACAGCTGTTTAGAGGTATTGGTTCAGTGGTAGGTATTGCAGTCATGGGTACCTATTTAAACCACTCTATAGCCCAAAAATTAGAATCTGTCGGATCTTCGTCTTTTATTGAGCAGCTTAAACAAAGTAGACACCTGACGACAATTGATGCTAACTCTATGGAACAAATACTTTCTAAAGAATCTCAGGCTAAAATTTTAAGCCAGCTAAGTGATTTGCCCCAACAACTGCAAGCACCTCTTATAAATTCTTTTAATGAATTTGTTAGAATGGCCCAAACTATAATGGCCGGTGCCATAACTAATGTTTTTTTCTTAGGTGGCTGCATTATGCTTATTGCCTGTCTGGTAGTATTTTTCTTAAAAGAGATTCCTTTAAGAAAATCGAACGATTTGCATCATGACATGGGTCATTAAATAATGTAAGCATTTTTTAGGGCCCGCCCAGAAATTAATCTGAACGGGCCCTTGTTATTTTACCCAGGGGTAACGACTACGGTCATGCCTGGGTAGGCAAAGTTGTAGACCTTGCGGGCAAAATTGTAGTTGCGGAGGCCGACACAGCCGTGGCTGTACTGATAGCCGGTCTGTGCAAACTCTGCACTGTAATGTATCCCCTGCCCCCCGCTGAATTGCACGAAGAACGGCATGTTCACTCCGTAGAGTGTACTTACAGGGTTAGCCTGTTTGTAGCCGACTGCGTGGACACCATTGCGGGTGTTCCACGGGCCACTGCCGTCAGAAGCCACCCCGCCAAAGCGAGCACGGCCCGAGCGAACCACTCGGCCGTCCTTAACTATGATGACTCTTGACTGCGCCTTGCTGGCACAGAGCATAGAGCCATAACCCTGGCAAGCGGCTGGCAAGTATGCCTTAGCTGCTGCCGGCGTTGTCATGAGCAGTCCCGTAATGATGCTAAGCATCATCACCATACCCAATCGCTTCATTTGCTTTCCTTTCTGCTTGGAGAAGGAGAAAAGCATTATTATTAAACTATTTTTTAAGGTTTATGTCAATTGTTAATTTGGCTCGATTTTAAGTATAATTTACTAAGTTGCTGGCGCCTTGGCCGAGTGGTTAGGCAGAGCTCTGCAAAAGCTCGTACACCGGTTCAAATCCGGTAGGTGCCTCCAGTTGATTTATGGTATTGCGTGTGCCATATTATATGTATGCCATCAAAATGGAACGATAATGATTTGGCTTATGCGGTAGAACAGTCTACTAGCATAAGAAGTACATTAAAAATAATTGGACTAAAACCTACAGGCGGCAACTATAGTTCTATAAAGAAAAAAATAGCTGTGCTTAATTTGGATATAAGCCATTTTAAGGGTAGGGCATGGAATAAGGGGTTGGTTGGAACGACGCGCTCTAATAGAATACCAACAGAGAATTTATTAAATATAAATGTAGAGTTCCAAAGCTATAAGCTTAAAAAAAGATTGTTTGCCGAAGGTATAAAAAAGCCAAAATGCGAACTATGTGGCTGGGATAAAAAAGCAAAAGATGGTAGAA
>CAZJDP010000092.1:0-2867 GCA_964544805.1 uncultured Candidatus Saccharibacteria bacterium | reverse complement strand
CCGTATCTTAATGGAAGGGAGATATTATGATATCTAAACTAGAAATATCAGCCACAAGCGGAGAGGTTGATAAAGACATTAAAAAATATGTAGAAAAAAAGATAGGCAAGCTAGATTCCTATATGCCGCGCCATGCCCGTAAAAGCGCCCATGCAGAAGTTAAATTGAAAGAATCAAAAGTTAAGAATTTAAAACAGTCTACCGCAGAGGTAATTTTGTTTGTGCCTGGTGAACAGCTGCAGGCCAAAGAAACAACTTTAAATATGTACGCAGCCATAGATATTGTCGAAGAAAAAATGAAATCTCAACTAAAGAAATACAAAGAGCTTCATAAAAATTCAGCCCGCGAAAACGGCGGCAGAATCCGCCGCGCTTTGGGTAAAATTGTTCCCAGCAGATAGATTATTTGTTTATTAAAGCCGATTATTTTATAAGATTATTTTTATCTGTTGCTTATGATATAATAACCCTTAGTAATTTTAGTCTGCAAAATATAGACCAAAAGAGGGAAAGGTATAATTTTTAGTAATGAGTAACTTTGTCAAAAGACTGCTGGGCGATAACCAAAAAGGCACAATTCGTCGTATTAAGAAAAAAGTTAATGAAATAAATAAACTTGAAGCAAAATATAAAAAGCTATCAGATAGCGCGCTTTCTAAGCAAACAGATATTTTAAAGAAAAGGCTTGAAAAAGAATCGTTAGATAAAATACTGCCAGATGCTTTTGCAGTTGTTCGTGAAGCGGCTAACCGCAAATTAGGTCAAAGGCATTTCGATGTCCAGTTAATTGGCGGTATTGTCCTGCACGAAGGCAATGTTGCCGAAATGAAAACCGGTGAAGGAAAGACTCTTGTTGCTACTGCGCCAGTTTACTTAAATGCCTTAACTGGCAAAGGCGTCCATGTTGTGACAGTTAATGATTATTTAGCCAGAAGGGATGCTGGCTGGATGGGCCAGATTTATCATTTTTTGGGCCTGACAACTGGAGTGATTATTCCAGATGAAAGTTATATTTTCGACCCACAGTACACTAACGAAGATCATTTTGACGAACGGTTCAAACATCTTAGGCCATGCACAAGACAAGAAGCATACAGGGCTGATATTACCTACGGCACTAATAACGAGTTCGGTTTTGATTATCTTAGAGATAATATGGTCCGCGAAGTCGATCAGCTTAGGCAAAGAGAACTTCATTTTGCTATCGTCGATGAAGTAGACTCAATTTTAATCGATGAAGCAAGAACCCCGTTAATCATTAGCGCGCCAAGCACAACTAGTGCCCAGGCTTATTTGCAATTTGCTAAAATAGCTGCTCAACTGAAACCCGAGCATTACACCCTAGATGAAAAGTTTAAGCAGGTGGCTTTAACAGACGAAGGCGTCGAAAAAGTTGAAAAACTTTTAGGCATTAAAAACTTATATGACGACGATAATATTCGAAATATTTACCATCTAGATCAAGCCTTAAAAGCCCAAACTCTGTTTATCCGCGATAAAGACTATGTAGTTACCAAAGACGGCGAAGTAGTTATTGTCGATGAATTTACCGGCCGTTTACTAGCCGGCAGGCGTTATAACGAAGGTTTGCACCAAGCTATAGAGGCCAAAGAGGGCGTTACGGTCCAAGAAGAATCTATGACGCTAGCAACAATATCTTTCCAAAATTATTTTAGGCTTTATGAAAAATTATCTGGTATGACCGGTACGGCGCTGACAGAACAAGAAGAGTTCCACCAAATTTATAAGCTAGATGTCGTGGAAATTCCCACCAACCGGGCTATTCAAAGAAAAGATCTTCCCGACAGAATTTATAAAACTAAAGAAGCCAAGGTTAAGGCAATTATTAAGCATATTGAAGAGCTTAATAAAAAAGGCCAGCCAATTCTTATTGGTACGGTTTCTATTGAGAACAATGAAGAAATTAGTGCGGCCCTTAAAAAAGCCGGCATTAAACACGAAGTTCTCAATGCCAAAAATAATGAAAAAGAAGCAGCTATTGTTGCCAAAGCAGGCGAAAAAGGCGCAGTTACATTAGCTACCAACATTGCCGGCCGTGGAACGGACATTGTCTTGACGGAAGAAACTAAAAAATTGGGCGGTTTATTTGTCTTGGGTAGTGAAAGGCATGAATCACGACGGATTGATAATCAGCTTAGAGGCCGCTCCGGTAGGCAGGGTGATCCTGGTGTGACTCAGTTTTATGTCAGTACCGAAGACGATCTAATGCGTATTTTTGGCGGCGATAGAATTCGCGGGCTTATGGATAGACTAAAAGTAGACGAAGACATGCCGCTAGAAAATAGAGTTGTCAGCAAAAGCCTAGAAGGCGCCCAGAAAAAAGTTGAAGGCTTTAATTTCGATGCCCGTAAAAATGTCGTTAAATATGACGATGTCATGAACAGGCACCGTAAAGTAACCTACGAAACTAGGCGTTCATTACTGGAAAATGCCAATATAGAAGGCAGAATTAAGCAATTTATTAAAGAAGAGGCTGCAGTTTTAGCCTCGCTGCCCGGCCAAGACGATAATTATGAGAAGTTTATAACCGAAGTATTTCCTTTCGATGAGCCGACGCTTGACAGGCTTTTCGATGCGCCGGCAGATAAGTTCGAAAAAGTTTTAGAGCAAGAAGCCTTAGAACTATATCAAGCCAGAGAAACAGCTTTTACACCGGATATTATGAGAATGATAGAACGGGATATTTATTTTCAAATTCTTGATAATTCCTGGATGCAGCATCTTGAAAACATGGCCCATTTAAAAGAGGGAATTCACTGGACTAGCGTTGGCCAAAGAGATCCTTTGGTAGAATATCGGCGCCGGGCCCAGCATATGTTCGAAGAAATGCAGCATCAACTAAGGCG
>CAZJDP010000091.1:0-2892 GCA_964544805.1 uncultured Candidatus Saccharibacteria bacterium | reverse complement strand
GCTCGCCGCTAGGAGCAGCTTTGCCAACGCTGTCAAGTGCTTGGGTAGTTAATGGTAAATCCTTAAAAGATCTTAAAATTGCCTTAAATTCTAATTTTTCTAAATTTGCCCTAAGTCTGGCGCCATCAAAATTATTGACATCCATAGCCGCCAGATCTAAATCAATAGGAGCATCAGTATATAATTTTGCTAACTGTTTGCTTAAATAT
Source organism: uncultured Candidatus Saccharibacteria bacterium (assembly GCA_964544805.1). Lineage (GTDB taxonomy): Bacteria > Patescibacteriota > Saccharimonadia > Saccharimonadales > CAIOMD01 > DALYDK01. The sequence continues at coordinate 2,683 of CAZJDP010000091.1, read as the reverse complement.
GCCAGCTGTTTGCCAGACTCTAATTTCTGTCTAGTTGAACCTGCTATTTCATCTATATGTTCATAAACACCGTCAAGAGTTTGATATTTTTGCAGCAGACTGGCTGCAGTTTTAGCACCCACGCCAGGGACCCCGGGAATATTATCGCTGCTATCTCCCTGCAAAGATTTTAAATCTAAAAACTGGCTTGGCTTTAAGCCGTATTTTTGTTCAAAACTTTCCGGATGAAATTCCTCTATATTGCTCAGGCCTTTTTTAAGGGCAAAAACTTTAGTATTTTTGCTAATACACTGTAGAGCATCTAAGTCGCTGGTAATAAGAATGGTCTCAATATCTTGTTTGTCAGCCTGGACGGCCAGAGTGGCCATAATATCATCAGCTTCGTAATCATCTAGTTCATAAAGCGGCCAGCCCAAAGATTCTAAAAGCTCATGAAGTATAGGAATTTGAACATAAAAATCGGCAGGCGCCGGCTTTCTGCCCGCCTTATAATTTGGATACAACTCTAGCCGTTTTCGAATGTTTGTTTTGGGCTTGTCCCAGGCAACGGCCACAAAATCGGGTTTTAACCTTTTTATGACCTCTAAACTTAAAGATGCAAAACCATAAACTCCCCCGGTTGGAGTGCCGTCTTTTGTAGATAAATTAGGCATGGCATAATAACCTCGGTAAAAAATACTTTTACCGTCTATTAATACCAGTCTTTTTTGCGCAGCTTTCGTCAATATTAATTACACCTTAACTACTATCTAGTAGTATACTCGACCGCCATTATATATACTAACGATTAAGCTTTACTGAGAAACACTAATTTGGTTTGTTTTTACAGAAGTTTGGCTGCTGGTTTGGCTATTATTTTGTTCAGTGGCAGTACTAGGCTTAGTTGTGCTTGCTCCGGCAACGGCGGTCACGGGAACGGTTCTTTTTACCGAATTATCTTTAGTAAATATTGCCACGGTTGACCTGTTATTCTTTAAGCCGGAATAAATTTGATCGGTAACTTGTTCAATATTATTAATAACTACAGTTGGCACGCTGTAGCCGGCCGGATTTTCTTTGTTGTCTGGCTGTTCAACTTTTACTGGTTTTTGGTATTTTACCGCTAAAGCTACTACAAATTCTCTTATTTTGCTCTTGGAAAAATCATAGTTATAACTGGCAGACCCTGGGACTTGAGTTATTTCCAGCCAGTTTAATTTATCTTTTTTAGATGGATAAACAACCGTGCCGTTATATCTGACAGATACATTTGTGTTAATTAAGTTATTGGCCCTGTTTAGTTCTGGTTGTAAATCGGCGCTATAAATATTTGGCTTGACCTCAACCGAATTCATTCTTATATCAGCTTCAGAAAGCTGTGATAATGCCTCGTTAATTTTTTTAGTAACATGAGCAGCGTTGGCACTAAACCCTAATACTTCCGGCTTAACTACCACTGCATCTGTACCTTTCATTAAATAAGCATCTTCAGATCTTGTCTGCATATTGGTAATATTTTGCCGTAAATAACCCTCAACATGCCTTTCGTTAACCTGTACGCCAACCGGCACCTGTGTTTTGGTTAAAAATGTATACGGATTAAATCTTTTAGCTATTGTTTGGTCAATGGCTTTATCAAAATCGTATTTGGGGTTAAATGTCGATACCGGCTCAGTCCAGGACAGCCCGCCGTCTTTAAATGTCACCGTTAAATTACCGCTGGTTTCATTTAAAAGCTGTTTTATTTGAGCTTTGTCCATGCCGCCGACGCTAATGTTGCCTATCTTGGCGAACGGCAACGCTTTGCCGACATATTTTGAATTTAAATAAAAACCTAATGCTCCAATTGCAAAGACAACCAGGACTAATAAAATAGTCATGACTAGCAGGGCATGATAAATACGGCGGGCTAGAGCCTGTCTTTTATATATTTTGGCATTGCTGGCAAATTTAATAACACCTGTAGCGTCCGGATTTTTTGCTACATAGCCAATAATAGACCTAGCCGATTTAACCGGCGCATCTTCAGGCATTTCAGGCTGGCTGTCGGCCGCCCGTAAATAAGATGGTAAGTGAGCTTGCAGGGGCAAGGTCGCACTGGCAGAATTTGAAAATGCAGACGACTGCGAACTCGTCCGATTTATATTGCCAGATAGCGAACTCTTCCCTGGACGCGGATGTGTAAAGTCCAATAGAATTCCCTTTTTATTGTTATTTTTGTCTCTTTTTTAACGCGGTACTAGCTTTTGTTTTAAGCTTTATGTTTATATATTAACCATAAACACCTTAAAAGTCAAAAATATTCTATTACTTTACTGAAGAGTAATAAGCACTGCTACTGTTTGAAACAAAAGCCCAAAGCTGATCACCGTAACTCCAGTGCCACCATTCGGTGGGATTACAGGCGAAGCCGGTTTCATAACCAAAATATTCTCCGGTCATTAATGAATAAAACAACCTTCTATTTTGCATTATTTGCAAATCGTTTTCAGACTGTATGTTATCTGGATTTTCAAAATAGTCTGGATAATTAGCCTCCGAGGCGTCACCATCAAATCTTCTTAGTTTTACTTCTTTTTGGCCATCTACGAAGCCCGGTTGATCCTCTGCGAACCTTAGGCAAACATCAAAAGCAGAACCGGTAGCATGAGGCGACGGACTTTTTTCGTCCACAGTAGGTTTAGCAATTAAATCTGCCAATTTT
>CAZJDP010000090.1:0-2899 GCA_964544805.1 uncultured Candidatus Saccharibacteria bacterium | reverse complement strand
AATGATTTTGACCAAAATATATACTAACATATTTAAGCTTTTTTTGCAATAAAAAAGCCCTGATTAACAAAGCTTGAGATTCTTATTCTAGTTTGCCCTGGTGGGCGTGGATTACTGCTCCACGCCCACCAGGTTCTTTTTGCTACGGCACTCGGGCCGCAACAAAAATGTCAGGGTCGGGCCAGTTATTGACACCAACCTCAAATGTAGCCACCAGGCTATTGCAACTACCCCTGCAGGCTAATAGGCCAATTGGCAGCCAGTTGCCTTTGTCAACCCGCTGAGGCCCCCAGTCCATGTACTGGAGGTCGGTTGGGTTATTGACATGAAGATCGAGCCACGAGAGACCACGAACTTTGTCACCGGGGCTAAACACCCGTACCGCATGGATTCGGGTGTTACCGCCGATTGTACTGTAGCACACCTTAAGGGTGACTGTTGAGTACTGGCCGAAGCCAACCCGAATCTGGTCTTGCCAGATAGTCTTGATACCGGCACCACAGTCATAGGCCGACAGGCTGCCACCGGCCTTAACTTTTGTTGGTTGTGCTTGAGCTGGCGCCCCGAAGGCCACCAAACCGAGTACAAACGACAACAGAAAAACCACCAACCTTTTCATTTTTACCTTCCTGTTGTAGGGAAAAGACTAGACAATTATAACAGCTTTTTGTTATTTGTCTAGTATTTGCAGCAAATAAAATTTTTCTTGGTTGCCTTTTTGGCCGGCAACGGCTGAGTCGGCCTTTTGCCTAATAATAAAATATTGCTTTGCCCAAGCTTCAAAGTCTTTAATAATAGCTCTTCTTATGGAATCATTTTTTATAACGCCTTTGTTTTTTAAACCGGCCCCAGATTCAAACTGGGGTTTAAGCATAGCAACTATTTGGGTATTTTTACTAGCTAAATGCCGGGCTATATGAGGCAAAATTGTTCTTAGGCTAACAAAGCTGACATCTATGAGTATTATGTCGGGTAACTCTGTTATATAGACCATAGAAGTTGGACCATTGACCATAGTATCTTTTTTAATATTTTTTCTAAGGTCTAACTTCGAGCTTCGAACTTCTAGAATGTTGGTTTGTTCGTGAAGTTCAATTTTTTTGTTAGTTCTTAAGCTGGGGTGCAATTGGTTTGTGCCAACATCTACAGCGAACACTTTTTTTGCACCATTTTTTAAGGCATAATCTGTAAATCCGCCTGTGCTACTGCCGACATCTAAAACAATTTTGTTTTTAAAAGACAGTTTAAATATATCGGTAACACTTGCCAGCTTAAGGCCAGCCCGGCTGACAAACGGCTCTTTGGTAATTTTAATTTCTGCAGTCTGGCCAACAAAAAACCCGGGTTTAGTAACAGCTTTTTTGTTCACCGAGACAAAACCGAGCTTTATAATATTTTCGGCTTGTGACCGGGAACTAACCAGCCCACGGTTGAGCAGTTCAATATCTAGCCGGTTTTTATGAGACAATTTATTCCTTTGCTTTTGGTCTATCGCCTAGCTGTGGCTCATCTTTACCGTCGAAAATCATGAGCCGTAAATCGTTAAAAATATCTTGAGCGCCCACCGCAATTTTACCCAACGGTTTAATGATCTGGCCGCTAGCTAACGATAGAGCCTTATTGGCATTAGCCGTTGCGCTATCTGCTGTATTAGTCAAGGATTGCCTTGCCAAGTCTACAGTATTCGTCAACGCTTGTGTGCCAAGATTAATTATTGAGGATATATGACCCCTGGCGTCTTCTATGCTGCCTTTTGCAGACTCTAGCTGGTCTTTGATAGGTCCTTGGGGAATAGAATTAGTATCTATTGAAAAATTGCCAAACGGTATGCCAAATTTTCTTCTGTCATTTTTTTCGCTCACGATACGCTCCTGACTCGGTGTCCACCGATATTACATCACCAATGTTTATAAAGCTTGGAACCTTTACCGAAATGCCAGTTTCAAGAGTAGCGTCTTTAAGTACGCTAGAAGTTGTGTCACCCTTAACAACGGATTCGGTATAGGTGACTTCTAAGTATACATTTTTTGGCAGTTCTATGTTAATAATTTTACCGTTAAAAACCTGCGCCTTAACTGTGTCGCCTTCTTTCATGTAACCAGCGCTATCACCTATCATATCTGCGTTAACTTCTATTTGTTCGTATGAGTCATTGTCCATAAAATAAAACTTTTCGGTGTCGTTATATAAATATTGGACCGATTGGTAGCTAATATCTGCCGGTTCGATAGATTCGTTACCTTTGAATGTTTTTTCTAGAACTTTGCCGTCTATAAGGCTTTTAATACGAACATTAACAATAGAACCGCCGCGGCCCATAACTTTTTGGTTGTAGTCGACAACTTTATAAGGATGGCCGTCTAGCTGAAAAACCTGGCCCTTCTTTAAGTCTGTAATTCCCATCGTTAGATTTTAGAGATTAGATTTTTGAATTTAGAATCTAACCCTGCACTCCTTTCTGCTTATTAACAGTTTGCAATTTGTTGAGCATTTTATGCACACTTTCACATTGACTATATACTGCATCGAGAGGTTCTTTTTTGATATAGCCAATACCTTGAGCAATTAATAATTGATTCTCTAGCTCTGTTAAAGAGCCATTTGCCATAGAGTAAAATTGATCTTTTTCTTTCAAGGATTTTCTGCCAAAGCCCTCGGCAATATTTGAGCATACAGAAACAGAAGCTCTTTGCATTTGGCTAGATAAACCGTATTGTTCAAATTTAGGAAAGTTTCTAGTGATAGAATAAATTTCCAGGGATAAAGCATGTGCTGCCTGCCAAACCCTAAGGTCTTTGAATGTTTTAATTTTCCACAATCCACTTTCCATATTCTAGAATCAAGTTTTAGTTGGAGGTGACGAACGGTAGTAGTGCAATGTGCCTGGCTCTTTTAATTG
>CAZJDP010000089.1:0-2962 GCA_964544805.1 uncultured Candidatus Saccharibacteria bacterium | reverse complement strand
GGTTCAGTGAATCGCTCAAATAATCTGGATTAACATCAAGTAGTTTATCGGCATGAATTATACTAAGCGAGCGAGTTTTTTCGTCTTTAAAAGCAACTGATATATCGCTCCATTCGTGCATAAAGTATTTTTTATCGATTCCTTTTGGAATATTTTTAGTATTTAAATTAATGGCCGCCAAAATAATAACAGCTATAACAATTATGATAATAAATGCGGTTGTGGTCATTTTATCTCCTGATATGTAAGGGCGGCTTCGAGTAGCTGCTTGTCTTTTAGTTGCGGCGCCATAAGCTGCAAGCCAACCGGCAAATTATGGGCTCGGTCTTTCGCTGGAATACTAATAGCTGGTATGCCGACCAAATTGACAGCTACGGTCATAATATCAGCCAGGTACATTGCTAGCGGATCATCAACCGCCGAGCCAAGATCGAAGGCTACCGAAGGCGCCGTCGGTCCGACTAGAAAATCCACTTGGCTGAAAGCTGCCTGAAATTCGTTTATTAATTTTGTTCTGACAGTTTGGGCCTTACGATAATAAGCGTCGTAATATCCGCTACTTAAAACATAGGTACCAATAATTATTCGTCGCTTGTTTTCTGCCTCAAAGCCTAGTTCTCTGGCCAGGCCATAAGAATCATCTAAATTATCGGCTTCAGGCACTGAAAGCCCGTATCTTTGGCCGTCATAGCGGCTTAAATTGCTGCTGACTTCTGCCGGGACAATGATGTAATAACAAGCTAGTGCTAAATTGATGGATGGCAGGCTAATTTCTTTTACTTCTGCGCCGGCTTTTTCTAGTTGCTTAATGGCCTTTTTAACAGATTCTGCTACCGAATCGTCTAAACCTTTATCAAAATATTCTTTAATAATGCCAATTTTTTTTCCTTTAAGGCCGCTGTTTAACTTAGAATAATCTTCTTTAGACCTTTCAATAGTAGTTGAATCAAACTGATCTTTGCCACTCATCACCTCAAGTACTAATGCTGCGTCTTCAACCCTGGTGGTTAACGGGCCAATTACATCTGTCGAACTGGCCATGGCTACTACTCCGTACCTAGAAACTAGGCCGTATGTCGGCTTGAGTCCAACTACGCCGCAGTAGCTAGCGGGCAAACGAATAGAGCCGCCAGTATCGGTGCCTAAGGCAAACGGCGCCATAGATAATGCCACTGCTACGCCGGAACCGCCGCTGCTGCCACCTGGGACTTTGGTTTTATCGTGCGGATTAAGGCTAGGGCCAAAAGCGCTATTTTCGGTAGAAGATCCATGGGCAAAAGCATCTAGGTTGGCCTTGGCGACTAAAATAGCACCTTCGGCTTCAAGTTTTTCGATTGCAGTTGCCTGGAAAGGCGCCTGGAATGGTTCTAAAATTCGGCTGGCGGCAGTTGTGCGGCCGTTTTTACTTAAAAAATTATCTTTTGCAATAAATGGCACGCCAGCTAATTTGCCTACCTTTTCACCGTTAGCTATTTTACGATCAATTATCTCGGCGCTAGCTGTAGCAGATTCTTGCAGATCAGAAAGAACCGCGTGGTACTCTGCGAATTTTTCAATTCTTTTTAAAGCTTGTTCTACTTGTTCTTTAGCGGTAGTTTTTTGTGATTTTACCGCACTGGCAATATCAGCTATTTTTGGCCATTTAAAGTCGTCCATTAGCCAATCATCCTTTTTACTTTAATTTGGTTTTTTTCAACCGCAGGAGCATTGGCCAGTAGTTCGTCTCTGGAAAGTTTATAGTCAATAATTTGATCTTCTCTTGTAACATTAGTCAGCCCGGTTACCTGGCTGGTAGGTTCAAGCCCGCTAGTATCTACGCTTTGCAAAACTTCGACAAAGTCAACTATTTTAGATATTTCTGCTTTGTACTTGGGTATTTCTTCATCTGTAAGCTTAAGCCTGCATAGTGTAGCTAGCTTACGGATGTCCGCATCTGTTATTTTTGTCATTAACAACAATTATAGCGGAAAATAACAGTAATTTTAAGAAGTGCACTGGTTGCTTTTTAGTACCAGTTATTTTATAGTATGTATATGGAAAATCGTTGCGAGAACACCGTCAGGCCAGGCCGGACTTTAGGGTTTTTAGGAGCAATAACGCTAATAGCAGCCCTGGCTGGATCTTGCTCTAGTAATCCGGAGCCGCGCACTATACCTAAGGTTCAAACCGAATCCATGGCATACCTAGTTGAAGAAAACCAGAAAATACCTGGCAGATATTACGGCAACCAAGATCTGATGGCTGAACTGACTAGCAGTGATCGATCAGTGGCAATTGAAAATATCAACAAAGCCTACGACCAGCTGCAAGCCAACTACCCGGAATGGTTGGATGATACTGAAATAAAATCGCTAGTCGACCTATGGATGAACGAGTCCCGTTGGCAGCAAGATGCCGATAATAACAACAGCGATGCATACGGTATACCGCAAGCAATGTATTCAAAAAAATATATCAACCAAGGTTATTTTATAGGTTATAAAGATTACCCTAAATCAGCTGATACCCAAATTGCCTGGGGGCTTTACTATATTACCGAAAAGTACAATCGGCCTTCTGCTGCTTGGCAATACTGGCAGGATCATGGCTGGTACTAATAAATTACTATATTTTAGACTTAAGCTCGCTAATTAAATCTCGCAGGTCGGCTGCTTTTTCAAACTCTAGGTTGGCACTTGCCAGATCCATTTGAGCCGTTAAGTCGGTAATAATTTTAGGATATTCTGACTTTGGTATTTTTTTCAGGTTAAGCTTGGCGGTTTTAGCTTCTTTACTTTCGGCGCCAACTTCTGCCCTAAGACTATCGGCAACCTGTTTTTTAATGCCTTTAGGTGTTATGCCGTGCTTTTTATTGTATTCTTCTTGAATTTGGCGACGGCGGTTAGTCTCATCAATAGCCCGGCGCATACTGCCGGTAATATTATCGGCATACATAATAACTTGGCCTTGTTCATGGCGAGCT
>CAZJDP010000088.1:0-3087 GCA_964544805.1 uncultured Candidatus Saccharibacteria bacterium | reverse complement strand
CTAAGATTGGTATTGAAAAGAAAGCCGAAAATACAAGCGCTAAAGTAGTATCGTCTTTGCTGAGATATGATATATAGAGCCAGAAAACAGGTATGCATAACAACGCGCCTATCATTAAACCGACAATGGTCGTCGACCTTTCTTCAGCTGCCTGCAACTCGGATGCGTTTGCTTTCAGCTGCTCAACTTCTCTTACGGCTTCGTTATGCTCACTAATCTGCTCTTGGCTAACATATGGGTATTTTTTCGCTGAAATGTAATATTTGCTTTTATCAAAATATAAATACATGTTGTTCAAATTATATCACTCGTTATCTCAAAATCTTATATAATCGTTTGAGATGAGTGACTTAGAAAAAATACTTTTCACAGCTTGTGCGACACTTATTGGTGGTGTAGTTTTATTGGTCATGACTGAATTATTGAAAGTACTAGTCATTACACCAGCACAAAAGACTCGCGAACAAATACAGGCTGTACTGAGCCGCATTGATTTTTATGCTAATAAACTAACCAATTTCTTTTCCGCAGAGCCTACTGAATACGAGATAGAGGTAATTAACTCAATCACCAAAGATCTCAGAGAGGCGGCGACCAACCTAAAATCAAATTACACTTTAGTGCCTATGAAGAAGTTTTTGTCGTTAATCAAAGTGTTGCCTAATGAAGAACGCATTGAAGTTGCTTTTACTGGTTTAATATACTTACACAATTCAATTCTATATGAAGGCAGGCGCGACTACATCGTAAATTTGATAGAAATGAATGATAACCAGATCGATAGAATTCACGCAGCACTAACAGAAAAGGCTATACCTGAAAAATTGAGACCTGAGAAAGCGCGGAAAAGATAAGCCGCCAACATCACCAAAGCGATAGCGTGCCCACTGGAAACATCCTTTGCCAAGTTAAAAATTATATGGGGAAAATTACAAAAATATGCAAAATAATTTTTCTGGTAGAGTTCATGCAGCTTACCCGGTCTAAGCGCGATTCACCCACAGTTCTGATGAAACAGGTTTCGCGCGGAAATATAAAAATGCTATTTGGTGCGGATGAGAGGACTTGAACCTCCATGATATTGCTATCACTAGTACCTGAAACTAGCGCGTCTACCATTCCGCCACATCCGCAGAAAATATTTGGCAACGGTTCAAGAAATAATTATATCGAACTTAGCGGCCGTTCCAAACTGGTTATCATCTGGCCGCCAAGTTTTTGTCTCGCCTTGGTGGTATTTAATTATTGATATTGATTGTCGTAAATTCAAGGTAGGCGCTTATTAAATCATCTAGGTTGCCGTCTAGAACATCTTGGACAGCCGATGTTTCAAACTTTGGCCGAGTGTCTTTAACCATAGAATACGGGTGCATGACATAGTTTCTGGCTTGGTTGCCCCAAGAAGCCTGTTCGTTCGGCCCTTTTAGCTCATTAATATTACTAACATGCTGCTGTATTTGCAGGCTGGCAAGTTTTGAGCGCAAAATGGTCAGGGCCGTTTCTTTGTTCTGTAGCTGCGATCTTTCATTTTGAATAGCCACGGTTATGCCGGTTGGAATATGAGTAACCCTGACTGCACTGTCGGTTGTATTAACACTCTGGCCGCCATGGCCGCCCGCTCTAAATACATCTATCCGCAGATCTTTTTCGTCGAGCTCTACTTCTTTGGGCGCATCAATTTTCGGCAAAACTTCTACTTTAGCAAAACTGGTTTGCCTTAAATTATCGGCGTTAAAAGGACTTAAACGCACAAGCCGGTGAACGCCATTTTCGCCCTTTAATTTGCCATAAGCCATAGGGCCTTCAATAATTATAGTGGCACTTTTTATGCCTGCTTCTTCACCGGCAGACTGGTCAATAACTTCTGCAGATAAACCTTTGGCTTTTTCAGCGTACCTTAAATACATTCGCATCAGCATGGCCGCCCAGTCTTGGGCATCGGTGCCACCTGCTCCGGCAAATAAATTAATTACCGCACTGTGGTCGTCATAAGGTTCTTTAAATAGAAGGTCTTGTTTTAAAATATTGTAATCATCTTTGGCTTTGGCATAACCTTCTGTTAAATCCGGCAGAATAGACTCGTCGCCTTCCAAAGAAAGCTCAGCCAGAACATTAACACTGCCTATTAAATTATTCCAAGGCTCTATCCTTGCACCAAGAGCTGCAATTTGCTTATTTATTGTGGTGGCATTATTTTGGTTCGACCAAAAATCGGGTTCTGCCTGGAGTGATTGTAAATTCTGCAGTTCTTTATTTAAGCCGGCTAATTTTAAACTCTCGGCATCCTTATCTATAGAGCGTTTTAATTCAGATATATTTTTTTTAATATCATCCATTACTGGGCTAATTTATAAAAATTTTTTAGCTGATTATTTATATCTTCAACGGCTGTATTAGTTTTATGATTTTGCATTATGCCTAAACCCCAGACAGATGAGCTAGCAAGTTTATCGACAATTTTTTTCATATCTGAAACTTTAACTGAATATATCAGCTCTTCTACTGCCGGATATTCTTTAACAAGGTCTCCTACCATATAAGAATATTGATACCAGTCGGCCAGCGCACTAACTGTCTGGATAGCTTTTTGAAAGCTTCCCCATTGATAGTCTTTGACTGACCTTAGTTCGGCTGCAGAAACCTTGCCATTTTGTATATTTATCAGCTGCTGGGTTATAAGTTTAAACAGCGGCACGGCATTTTTAGCTTGAACCTGGCCGGAAACTGCCCAAACTTGATTATCTCTTGTTCTGTAATATGAACTGTCTATACCGTAAATTAATCCCTTTTCCCGGGCTTTGCCAAAAACCTTTGAATGAAAAGTTGAAAATAAATAATCTTGTACGGCGTACAGGGCGTATTTTTCCCGGCGCGATAATAAACCATCAAAAACAGACATCCAGCGGTAATAAACATTATCTATGCCATTAAGCTCGATCACTAAAGGATGCTTTACTTGTCTTGGCGGTTCGTCTGGCAGTTCTATTCTATCTTCCAAACCTTCTGGGCCGCCGCCGGAAGGCAGTTTAATATCTTCTAGTCTTTTAATGATTGCATTCTTGTGCCTGGCCAGTGGTCCGGCAATAA
>CAZJDP010000087.1:0-3102 GCA_964544805.1 uncultured Candidatus Saccharibacteria bacterium | reverse complement strand
CCGCCCGCTGTCAACTCTTTAATGTATCTTCCTTGAGTAGACGGATTACAGCTTAAATAAATAATATTTTTTGGCTTGGTTTCTAGCAATCTTTTGGTAACTTTGCTGTGTAAACCGGCCCGTGGCGGATCGACTATAACAGTTTCTTTGCTAGTAATATAATCTAGAGCATTTTCGGCAGTGGCGGTTATAATTTGTTGGTTTTTACCTGCAATATTCAGTTTTGCCTGGCTTGCTGCTTCTTTATCTGTTTCTATCATTGTTAATTTATTGTCTTCATTAGTAACTGTTAAACCAATGCTACCTACCCCAGAATATAAGTCTAAAATTGATGCCGCTGCGACTTTTTTTAAATAGTTTTTTATTTTTGTTAAAACAGCTTCATAAACTGGCAAATTAACCTGAAAAAACGACCTTGTAGTATATTTAAATTCTTTGCCCAGTAATGAATCATTTAGCAAATCATCACTGGTTTGTAAAATTTCTGTAGCGACAGATGCCGGACTTTTTGGATTTGAATATATTATTTCAAATATGATATTTTTTGCTTTAAAATTTTTAAACTCATTTATGATATTTTTATCGACAACGAACAAGCTTATGCTAACTATGCCGCTTTTAGTGCTACGAAATATTACACTTTTAAGCTGCCGGCCCTCTATGTTATGGCTATTAATATATTTTATTAGCTCGCTGCCCACCATATTAATTGCCTTGGACGCTAATGCGCTGCCATTTACTGCAATTTTATGATGGCTTCCCCGCTTATGCAGGGCCAAGCTGATTTTTTCAGTTTCTTTATCGAACCAAAAGTTATATTCCATTTTGTTTCTATAGCCATATTCTTGGTCAAGCTGATAAAATTTTTGCCAATTAATATCGATGTTTTCCCTAGTAAAAGCTTCCTCTAAAATGGCTTGTTTATAAGCTGCTTCTTGCTTGTAATTTATTATTTGCCAAGGACTGGTCGATAAGTAAATATCTGGCTCTTTTGGGGTGATGCGATTTTGGCTGGGATCGGTAACGGCTACAGCAAAGCCCTCTGCCCAAGTTTTTTTATTTTTAGTTATTTGCGCCTGAACTTTCTCGCCCGGCAGCGCTCCCCATACAAAAGTTTTTTTGCCGGCTTCATCTACGCCAAGTCCTTGGCCGCCATGAACCAACCTGTCTATAATTACTGTTATTGTTTTAAATTTTTTCAATTTCTATAGATTCACCATCATTTAAGTAATAATATTTGGCCAATGGTTCAATTAACTTGCCAAACATCGCTGGTTTTGCCGGCCAAAAATCGTAATGAACTGGAATAACAGCCTTTGGTTTAACTAACTTTACAAAATCTACGACGCCTTTCGGACTAATATCTGGCCCTGCTAGCGGCAGTGCCATAGTATTGATTGATCCAGCTGGCCTACCAACACCGTCTCCAGGATGAAATAATATATCGTCTATGATATAGGCTGTATTTTCCGGTTCTGGCTCACCTGTTGGCAACGCCATATGTGGTATATTTATTGTCTGTATTTTAATATCCTTAAAGTTAAAGCAGCCATCTTTGTCTATTATTTTGCTAATATAATTTGGTATTAATTTAGCGACCGATGCATTGGCCCATATCTCCGGCCTTTGCATCTTATAAAGTTCACTAATTAACGATGTATCTAGGTGGTCAAAATGTTCGTGAGTTATCAATATTAGATCTATCTTGCCTAAATCAGTAACCGAATATTTTTCATAAACAAAAGATCCTGGATCAATTAAAATCCTACTGGACTTTTGCTCAATAAGCAGACAGCTTTGTGGATATTTAGTTATGTTCATAAACTATAAATGACACCTTTTAGTTCTTTAGGTCGTCTAAGCTATTATAGTCTATTAAATTATTGTCTTGTATTACATTTTTTGGGCCGCAAGCTAAAAAATCTGCCCACGATATTTTATTTACAGTTATTTTTTCTCCTTGGTCTAGTTTTTGTGGTATTTGACTTGTTTTGTCCCAAGCGATAAATAAATATATAAACCATTCTATTTTTCTTTGCGGCTGCCTAATACTAAGAAGTTTCCAGTTTCTAAAAGAATATCCCGTTTCTTCTAGCAGCTCTCTTTTAGCAGCATCTAGAGGAGTATCATCTTCGGAATCAATCCGCCCGCCAGGCAAACTATTAATTCGCTTTGTACCGTCTGGCTGCTCTTCATCTACTACAACAACTTTGTTATCGATTATAGACAATATTTGTACTGTGTCGGCCCTTTTGGCCATTTCAAAAGTTGCAAACGAGCCGTCATACATTTTTTGCTGCCACTGATAAATATCAAAAATTTCGCCGCTAAAAACTTTTTTTGCTTCTTTCGGCACAACTCGGGCATTTTTTGGTAACAATCTAGTCATATAAAGTGCCCTCATCTTCTCCGTCTTGGTCCTCATCATTGAATTTTAAACCATTATTTTCATTTTTATGTTCGGGCAATAAATTTTCAATTATTGCCATCAATTGTTGCAACTTAGAAGCAGTCAGCGTTGCCCTGCCCTCATCGCAATCCTTATTTAAACCTAGTAATTTTTTGCTTATTTTTTGGTTTTTATAAAGTTCAGGATAATCATCTAAATATACTCTCATGCAGGTGGCTGTTTCGTTATCGTACAAATAATAGTCCGTCATATAATAGGCCAACGAATTATCGTTTAAAAAAAGAGTACTGGCTAAAACAGTATGACTGGCATAATCTGCATAGCAATTTTCAACTTGATTCACTACAACAGTAATTTCATTTAGCTCGTGATATTCTTCTTTGGTGCTACTTCCAGGATGGTAGAGAAAAAGAGCACTAACCTCTATATTATTTTCTGTTTCTTCGCCTAAACGCATAATTCCAACAAAGTTTGCTTTGTAGCCAAATAACTTTTCGTCAAATAGTGGCCATATCTTATTTGACAATATTTCGTAAAGCTCCCTTTTATCAAATGCACTTAGCTCTGGATCTTCGTTTTCTATAGATTCAAAATTTCTTTTTTCCATAGATTGTTCTACAGTATTTTCTTCTTTAAAGCATATTGAGTTGCTATATAACCAGGCAATATTGGCAACCAGTAAGTGATGAATC
>CAZJDP010000086.1:0-3120 GCA_964544805.1 uncultured Candidatus Saccharibacteria bacterium | reverse complement strand
GATGAAATTCACAGGTTAAATAGGTCGGTAGAGGAAGTGCTTTATAGTGCTATGGAAGATTTTAAGCTGGATATTATGCTCGGTAAGGGCCCAAGTGCCAGAAGCCTTCGGTTGGATCTGCCTAAATTTACAATTATTGGGGCTACTACCAGAACCGGCTCTTTGGCCGCACCTTTAAGAGACCGATTCGGTATTATACATAGGTTAGAATTTTATAATACAGATGAAATATCATCTATTTTGCATCGGTCTTCCGATATTTTAGGTATTGAAATTTAACCTCAAGCTGCCCAGGTTATATCTGGCCGCTCAAGATTAACACCCAGAATTGCCAATAGGCTTTTAAAAAGGGTCAGAGATTATGCTGACATAAACGGTGATGGAATAATTGACGCCGAGCAAGCTCATCAAGCATTGTCACTTCTTGAAGTTGACGAAATAGGCCTAGACAGGTCTGACAGGATGCTTCTGGAAACTATTATAGAAAATTATGGCGGCGGACCTGTAGGGGTAGATACTATCGCCGCGTCTCTTGGCGATGAAAGATCAACGGTTGAAGATTTTTACGAACCATATTTAATGCAAATTGGTTTTTTAGAGCGGACACCAAGAGGTAGAAAAGTAACCCACAAAGCCTATAAGCATTTAGGCAAAAAAAATCCTAGTATTTATTAAATATTTTGGTTGCTATAATGAGCTTAGAATGGACAAGCTTATTTTTGGGCCAAAGTACAAAAAGCCATCCGAAATTAGGTCGATGGACAATATTGATCCGAATGAGCATATAATGGCCATTGCTTATCAGCACCCTTTTGCGTTAATAATTATGTTCGTAGCTGCCTTTGTTAGCTTTATGGTTGCCCTACTGATTATCGGCTTACTATTACCGACAGTGTTTGGCAGCACCACAGCATATGCTCTAGTCGCGCTATTTGCATCGGTTAGTATTGTAATATTATGTTTAATTATTGCCGTTGCAACATTTGTTTATAGACAGTCAAGATTAACGGTGACAGACCGTAATGTCATTCAGGTTTTGCAACAAGGCGTTTATAACCGAAAAGTTTCTCAAATATCGTTAGCCAATGTAGAAGATGTAACCAGCCACCAGAAAGGCTTTTTTGCCAATATGTTTAATTTTGGCACAATTAAAATAGAAACTGCGGGTGAACAGGCAAATTTTGTCTTCAGCTTTTGTCCCGATCCGAATAAAATGTCAAAAATAATACTAGATGCAAAAGATGATTTTTTAATAGCAACCGGTCAAGCGGGCAGTTATAGAAACAACTTAAAGCCAAGGCATTATGAAAATCAAGAAGAGGCCGAAAATGAACCTGTAAATAACTTAATGGTTACTGAAATGGATTTTCCCTACCAGAATTAGAGTTTGGGTTAGTTTCTATATTTAAGTCTTTGAGGCTTCGGATTTTTTCGGCCTGTTCAGAATTAATATTAATAATTTTTATAGTGGTATCATTTGGTATTACAGGATCAGAATTAATTAACGAGCTGACTTTAATCATAATAAACCCAACCATTGCTGCCACAATGGCAAAATATATAAATGCTAAATATTTGTCAAAAAAGTTTTTGACTGGTTCGATGTATTTATTAAGATTTTCGACTATTTCATTCATGG
This sequence comes from uncultured Candidatus Saccharibacteria bacterium, assembly GCA_964544805.1. GTDB lineage: Bacteria > Patescibacteriota > Saccharimonadia > Saccharimonadales > CAIOMD01 > DALYDK01. Next base: position 1,481 of record CAZJDP010000086.1, on the reverse strand, counting down.
CTTTACAAAAATATTAATTGTTAAATCTGCTTTCTTCAAATTAGGTTGAATATTCAAGTTTGAAATTTGCATGCTTCGGCGGTTATTACTGACTAAATCAAGAAAATTTATAAAACTATTATAGTTTATTGGCGTCTTATCGTTTGGACCGGCTATAGTAACTTTCATTTCAATACCCTGTACGCCCGATATGCCAGAAATTGGCTTGGCTTGGGTTACTGCAGAACTAGCTCCGGTTGCACTACCAGCGGTGGCTGCCGGCTTGGCCTTATCGCCAAGGGTTGAATCTGTGAATTCAATTTTTTCTATCTTTACACCAGTTGTTGAACCTATCTGAATTAATTCTTTTAGGGCTTTGGCTTGGTCTTTTTCTTTAGGCAATGCTTCGTTAACAGCCGACTGAAGATCTTGGTATTTAATTAAATCGTTTTTTGCCTTTTGGTAAACTTTTTCATTTTGTTCAAGAACAGCATTTTCTGCTTTAAGTTGACTGAGCTTATTGGAACTTTTCTTAAGCAGGGTATTGGCACCGTAAAAAACGGCTACAGTTGCCAGTAATAAGCCGACAATTATTACAATTAGGCTAAAATAAACTTTTTTAGCATTCATTATTGTTTAGCTCCAGAATTAATGAAGTAAAATGTAGAATTTTTGGTTAAAAGCCCTTTAACACTGGCGGTACATGGATATTTTTGGTCGCTTGCCGTTCCCATTTGAGACGGGTCTTTACAAGAAACATTATTAAAATCTGCCTTTTCAAATATCCCATTGTTTTTTGACGATAGGTTAATAAATGCTTGGGTCAGGGTATCTTGGGTGGCTCCGTTGATTTTTATTTCTACACCGCTTTGGCCTTGGGTAAGTTCAAGGCCATTTAGTTCGGTGTCGGGTGGCAAAAGCGGTGCGATAGCTTTTAAGATTCTTGAATATATAAGTTGTTGACTGGCAATATCTACCACGGTTTTAAAATTGGCAGACAACTGTTCCATTTCTTTATATTTGCCCTCTAAGTTTTTATCTTCTAGGGAACTTTTATTTGTTAAAACAATTTTTTCATAATCTTTAGTAGTTTTGTATAGAAATATTGTTCCAATTGTTGAAACTGCAATTACTATTAGCATTGCTCCGCCAAGTGCTAGGCTCCACTTAACAAGTTGTCGATTCTTTCTGGCATACTGTATTTGTTGTTTGTAATCGTAAGGTAATAGATTAATCATTTCCATATCTCCTTAGGATTTATAAGAGCTAAACCAGCTACAGTAACATACATGGTTTTTTCAACATCGCTAGTCGGTTGTAATTTACCAAAGTTAATATGGGTCCAAGGGTGGCACATTCTGGTTGGCATCCTTAGTTCAGATGTCAGATAGTCGTTTAGACCGGGCATATTAGCTCCGCCGCCAAGGGTAACTATTTGCTTAATGTTTCTTTTACCGCCGGTTTTATCTTCGTAGTAACGAAGCATTTTTTTGATCTCTTTG
>CAZJDP010000085.1:0-3137 GCA_964544805.1 uncultured Candidatus Saccharibacteria bacterium | reverse complement strand
GCGCTTCCTTGACGTGGAAGAGGTCAGAGGTTCAAATCCTCTAGGGCCCACCATTATTACCAACGATTATTAATAAACAATCGTTGGTTTTTTAATAGCTGGCTCATTTTAAGGCCCTTTTAGCTGCATTTCAGGCTTCTAACCCTCTCGCACTGGGCTGGAAGCCTGCAAGCCTCTGTTTAAGGCCTTATTGTAGGCAAACTTTAAACTATTTAATGTTCCAGTTAGTTTAACTAACCTTTCGTTAGTAATAATATGTATTTTAGCTGAGGTCTGGCTGAGAAATACCAACTGCATAATAATAGTGGTGGGAGTATTGACTTTTTAGGGTAATTTTTGCTATAATAGACAGGTTAAACGAGGCGTTTTGTTTGAGTAACATTTCACCGTTAGAAAGCTTTGAGCTTTTCTACGAAGAACTACACTCATCAAAGAAGTTTGTTAACAGAATTCGTCGTAATAGACGAGCTGCGACCAAAAGTCGATCAAACTAGATCAGTTCGAAAAATATGAGCTTATGGAACAACCATAAGCTCTTTTTTTATGCCTTTATTTGCTTTATCCACCCTCAAATACTAAGTTTTCCACTAGTATTTTTTATAGCGTTATGTCAATATATTGATATGGTATGTATATATTGTGGTTCAGAAACTTGCGTAACTAATTCTAGGCTCCAAAAAAGAGCAAATCATATCTGGAGACGCCGAAGATGCAGTAAATGTAAAACTGTTTTTTCAACTATAGAAAAAACCGATTACAGTTTGTCATTTATAGTAGAAAAAAATAATGGCAGGCTAGAGGCTTTTGTACCAGAGAAAATTTTTGTATCTATTTATAAGCCCATAGATCATATGGCAAATAACCAAGAAAAAGCTAAGTTCCTAACCGATACTGTAGTGTCTAAGCTGCTTAACACGCCCGTAAACAGTAAGATTAGCAGTTATATAATTGCCCAAATAGTTGCAGACACCCTGAAAAACTATAATATGGCTGCTTTTATTAAATATAAGTCTTACCAAGAAAACATTTCTGCCAAAAGAGATATCAACCGACTAACCAAAAGCTAGTTTTGCTATTTTTTAACAACCTTTTCGGTAACATCAAATTTACCCAAGTACCTGCCAAGTATTAGTCTAGTTTGTGAATAAAGAGCCGCAAAACTACTGTATATTATTGTGGTAACCGGTAAATAAACCCACTGAAGCAACATGTAAACCCGGCGGCGGTTACCGTATTTTGGCGGCTTGGGTGGCAGTAGCCTAATACTTAAGTAAATGCTAATGAATAAGCCAATCATGGCAATTCTTTGAATATTACTAGCTACAATTGGCAGTTGATTGGCCACATAGCTTGTGCTGGCTTCTGGCGATGTATACAGGGGTATGAAAGCCCCAATCAATAACAGCAGCGGTGCGGTCGCCCAAGATAAATGACCCTCCATTAATCTTGAAGTCTTAAACAATAGGTCTACTTTAGGTACTTTATTTTTTTTAACCCAACCAGTGTACAGTACAAAAGCTACATCGCTTGCGCCCCAGGCCCACCTTCTAACCTGAACAAACTGAGCTTTAAGAGTTTTGGTATAAGTATGAGAAAGAACAGCATCTTGGTAAATTGGGACCATTATAGGATGAACATCATGGTTGCCGTCATAACGAAAATATGTCCGCCAAAACTGATGTCCGTCTTCTACAATTGTTCTAACGCTCCAAAAATTGGTATCTAAAAGTGTTTGCATGCTTTGCGAATGAGAAGCAAAGTTGCGTAACATATGGGGGCGCATTGCTAGAACTATGTTCCAAAACGAATTACCAGTTGCTATAACTCGCATTGGTGCCGGCACATCCCAAATATTGTTTGTAAAAATCGATATAGGTTGAAAAGATGCATGAATAGGATCAGGGCAAGCAATATAGGCATAGCTGAGTGCCGCAAAATACATTGGATGCGGCCGGTTGTCTGAATCTAAAGTGGTGACTATGGTAGTTTTAGGGGAAATTTTCTGCTGCTTTATATAATTAGCCGCCCACTTGCCGGCAAATGTTATGTTTCCGCCCTTGCCAATAACTTCGTTAGGTAAGTCTTTAGGGTGCATAACGCCGTTTAAAGAATAAAAGTAGCTGCTATACTTTTCTTGCAAAATATCGACCATTTCTTTAACGGCCGTGCCGCCTCGTTCTTCAAAGGCTATAATGACGATCATTTTTTTAGGATCGTACTCAACTTTTTGCAAACTTTGAATAGTCGGTTCAACCACATCTATGGTTTCGTTATAAACCGCAATAATAACAACTTGGTAAATATCTTTTAGCCTAATGACCGACTCTGGCGGCCGTGTTTTTTGACGAATTAAATTTTTACGGTGCCAGCTTGGCGAAATACCTTCTTCGTATTTTGCAAATGCCTCGTCTGGGTTGTTAAGCTGGTTTAAAAATGTTTTCCAGTCGTATGCTATGTGCTGATTTAACAGCTTGTAGCCCTGAAACATTCTTAAATTAAGTACAAAAGCTTTAATAAACCACACCAGCAAATAAGCAATTATAAAATAGGCAGCCCATAAAGGGTTAAGAAAACTTAAAATCACCGGTAACAGCAAAACCCCCCAGCTTAATAAGCCCGGTACAGCTTCAAAAAATCTATATAATTTGCCTCTTTCAGAAACTAGAGGTATTTCGAATGAACGCATCGTGTTTACTGTAAATTTAAAATAGCATTACTAACAATAATATTAAAAATAAGAGAAATAATAACTAAGAAAAGTGTAGTTATGGCAAAACTCCGCTCTAGTTTATTGAGCCTATAGGCTAAGAACAAGCCGCCAACTACTATAAATAAAGAAACTAATGCGAATGTATAAAGTTCATAAACAGAACCTTGGACTCCACCGGTAAGAATCCCCTTCCAAACTTCATACCTTATTATTGCCGTGCTAGAGCCGGTGTCGACTCTTACCAAAGTAGCTAAAATACTAAATAAAGCCAAAAAAATAGCCAAAATGTTCATGAACAGAATTGGCCTATCTTGCAGATATTTTTTAAGTTCCATCAGAAGTATTTTACTATTTTTAAACTAATAATGATAGAACAGCTTTTTTTAATTTTTTTTATAATCTAGTACTTGCTCTAATGTTAACTGTG
>CAZJDP010000084.1:0-3158 GCA_964544805.1 uncultured Candidatus Saccharibacteria bacterium | reverse complement strand
TTATTACCCAGCTGGAAGAAGGAGTAAGGGATGCTATTTTCGGAAATATTGGTGCGGTAGTTGCCCATAGGGTAGGCACTAACGATGCCGAGCAGTTAGAAAAGTATTTCCGGCCAGTGTTTGATGTTGATGACCTCCAGCAACTACCCAACTATAACGCTATTGTCAGGATGCTGATTGGCGGGGTGCCTACGCAGCCATTTAGCATGGCCGACCTACCGTACCTCGGAAAACCGAATCAAAATCTAGCAGATGCCCTTAAACAGCTCTCTGCTGCTAAATATGGCAGGCCAAGGGCCGAAGTAGAGAAAGAAATATTTGATCGACTCACAGTAGTCCCATCGGCAAAATCACCTTTTGGAGGCGGCATGAGGCCAGGATCGACTTTTGGCGGCAACCAGCCATTTGCTAGCCCAGGAGGCGCTCCTGGCGCGCCAAAGCCAGCAAGCGGCGGCGGATCGTTCCTAGATGAGTGGTTAGCCAAGCGCAAACAGCAGGCTGGGAAGCCTATGGTCCAGGAAGATCAACCTTTGTCAGCAGGCAGGGACAGCCAAGTTGATAAGAAAGAGCAGGCTCTTGCTAACAATAATCAAAGTAGGCCAGATAAAGTAAATAATAAGGAAGATCTAATAAACAAACCTTCTACAGATAAGCTGGTTTCAGCTGCGAAACCTAGCAATAACAGTGTCTCTACTAGCTCAGATAAGAATATAGTCAAAACTGGCGATAAGGGCCATTTTAGCCACGAAGATACAATAATTATTGATAGAGACGGCAACCTAACTATTAAAAATTAACTATTTATAGCTTAGAGCGTTTCTTTTTCGCTTACTGAAAAGTTTATATAAAAACTCCAGGAATAAACCTACTAAATAACCTATTATAAATAGCATAGGATAAGCACTTGGGGGTACTTCAAAGCCAATATTCTTAGCATAGAAAAGTATTAAAATGCTGCCGAATAGCCCAAACACCCCGCCAATTAAAACTCCGCTAGGCCTGGCAACTGTTTTGGCGCCAAGCTCAGATAATGATTCAACAACTGGCTGGTGGACAAGCTTGCTAAATACCTGGTCTGGTTTAGAGAGCTGCTGTCTTACTTCTGCTAGTGTTTGCCTATATTTATCTGCTTTAATTTTTTTGGTTATATAATGACGATGCTCGGTCTTTTCATGAGAAGCACGGTGAAAATGTTCGGTACTTTTTATTTTTTCTTGATGGCTTTCTGAATGTTTCTCAACAGCCTCTCTAATTTGTTCAATATTTTTATTTAATGCTTCAGTAGATTCTTTGGTTATTTCGTTGTTATTTTTATATAACTCAAGACTATTAAGGTTTGTTGGTTCCAGTTTTTGCTGTTCGTGTAATCGTAGTTTTTCTGACATCATAAGCCCCCTGTACTATATTCATATCTTACAATTTCTATCTCTTTACCCAAGAGTCTTGAGCGGTAGTAAAAGAAAGCAATTATTGTTACAAAAATTACACTAATAAGCATTGTCGAACCCGGGCCAGTATTGGGAAGGGTTGTTGTGGCAATTTCAACATCTTTAGAAGCTGGTTTATTTAGCTTAACTGTTACCTCACGGCCATAAATGTTGGTCATGGCAAAATCGTAAGATAATGGGTTAGAAGCAGATATAGGCGTAGCGGGGAGAGGGTCTTTAACCTTTACTTTGAATACTTTTTCTATTTTTTGTCCTGGCTGTATATTAATCTTTTGATCCCAGGAAAGTACCCCAGTAGCTTCGTTAAATATACCGCCGCCATTATCGACTAAATCGGCATACTCTAAAATATCAGAAATATTTTCTGCATATTCTCCGGTCATAGAAAAACCTTCTGCGACTGCATCTCCTGTGTTTTCAACGAATAATTTATAGGCAAGTAAATCACCGGCACTAGCTGTCGTATTATTAGCATCTGCTATATTTTGTGATTCATTAGAAACACCCTTATCTGTTACTAATCTTGGGAGAGGGTTAACTGGTTTTTCTAACTTTACGGTCATTTCACAGCTTTGGCTTGGCACTGATATTGACCCGTTAGCTGCTAATACTTCAGATTTAACTTTATAATCACCCTGTGCTGGGAATTCGTATGTGAAGTAGTCGGTAGATGCTCCAGTCGCTATTTGTTGCTTAGCAACTAGGCTAGAGTTTACAAAATAATTAACTGCCGAAGCTTCAGCCCCAGGTTGTTTAAGAATTTTCGTTTCGAATTTTCGTTTGTTCCAGTTAATAACGGCTATTTCTTTCAGGCTTTGGCATGAAAGGTTGGGTGTAGGGCATGGTTGATTATAAGGAACTACTGATCCATCTTGGCAAACTGTATTGCATTTTTCTATTCCCCCTGGAGGAATAGGTAGTCCTGTACCAGGGCAAGTCGGTGTTGTTGTGATAGTTACACAATCTTTAGGGCCGCCGCTACTGACATCTTTGGTTTTTGTACCTCTTATGATTGCTTGGTTGCAAATTTTAGTATTATTTTTTGCTGATTTTTTTACTACAGCTGTAAATACTATTTTGTGCCATCGATCACTAGGCTTAAGAACATTATCTTGGCCTTTCACTTCCCAGACAATTTTCTGGCCGTCTTCTGTCTTTTTCAGATCTATATTGCTGGTGTAGCTATCAAATTTTAAGTTATCATCTAGAGTATCTACAATCCTTACATTTTCTGAAGCTATAATGCCCGAGTTTCTAAACTCAATTTTATATTGAACCTTATCTCCCTGTTGAACACTTTGGCTTGAAATAAGCTTTTTGTCTATTTCGAACTTAGGGTGTTTAGAACCTCTTTCAATAACCACATTGCCGCAGCCCTTGAGCAATATCCAAAATCTAAAGCCATAAGTGCTGATGCCTGTTAAGGCTGGGTAACCATTCGGAAATTCTGATTTGTTCCAATATTTAAGAGGAAATTCATAAATTCCACCATCTATAGCGCCGGGAACTTTTACAAAGTATGAGCCGCTAGCTATAGGACTTCTGCTAGTATTGACATACTTATCGTTATCGCTATCGGAAATAGTTGTTTTTTTAGAATTTTGAATTTGATCTAGGCCAATGCCGTAATAGTCAAAAATTGCCTTAACATCTGTTCTGCCTTTGGGGTCTTTATTGTTTTTGAATGCTTTTACAACATCTTCTTTACTG
>CAZJDP010000083.1:0-3199 GCA_964544805.1 uncultured Candidatus Saccharibacteria bacterium | reverse complement strand
TTAAGCAATGGCCATAGTTAAGCCGGTAACTATTCCCTGGTCTAGAGTGTCACGGTCCATTAAAGATTTTTGGAACGACCTGGGCGCCGAAGAACTAGCCAGCATAAAACCGACTTTAGATGACCTGCTTTGCTTGGGGTGGCTTATTTTCTTTCCCATAACTTTAGCAATATAATACAATAAAAACTAATAAATAACAAGTGTAGTAATTTCTGATATAATTTATTTAATGTGAAAAAAAAGAAAAAAATAACTAAAAATGTAAAGCTAAAAGCAAAAAAAGAAGTCGACAGCATTGTTTTTAACTTTAGACGCAATCATTTTACGGTGCTTTTAGATAAAGTTTTAGTTTTTAGAGTTTTTAAAAATTTACACGGCCGCTTTTGGGGAATCGGTGCAATTATGGTTTTAATTATAGGTTTTACGGTCTGTTTTTTAATTAGGCCCGATCTTTTTAGCCCATCGGCTGCATTTAGTGATTTTGGCGAAGATGTTAGGACTGCTCCTTATTTTGCCGGCTCAGTTTTCTTTGCAGCGTACGGCTTATGGCGCTGGCGCAATTATTTGTCGCGCACTTTAAAGCGGACTCAGCCTATTATTCCACTTATATCTTTAACTATAATCGGCCTGTATTTAGTGGCTCTTATGCCCGTTTCTTGGAAGCCGGTTCCTTATAAAATACATATTTTCGGAGTAATGCTAGCCGGTATTTCAATGGCGCTAACAGTTGTGTTTGATGTGCTTATGAGTAAAACGCGTAAAAAAACCAATTACCACCGAACCAAGTTAATTAAGTTTTTGTGCGTCCTACTCATAGTTTCCGGCGGTGTTATCACTTTTGGCTCGGCTGAAATAACCGGCTGGTTTTCTTTAGCCCTTGTAGGCGAGCTAATGATGCTCTGCGGTTATGGCATTTGGGTTGTTCTAAAAACTTACCAGGGCGAAGATCCCAGGAGCGCATTATCTAAGCAGCTGCGAAAAATTGTTTTAGTAAGTTAGGTATAATATAACAATGACAAATAAGCCGACCAAACAGCAGACAGCCGATTACGAAAAGATAGGCCGGATGATGGAAGAAATTGTTGCAACAAACTACTCTAATAAATGGCGTTTTTTTGGCTTTACATTTTTAAAAGGCGTTTTTTATGGTCTTGGTATCTTTATAGGAGGTACAATTGTGGTTGCTATTGTTATTTGGCTGCTAACTCAATTTAACGATGCGCCTATTATTGGGCCTTTTCTAGATAAACTTTTGTTTGTTCTAAATAACAGCGCTCCGCCGCCCAAGAACTAGCTGCTTTTTTTAACTGAACTGACAATTGAACTCGAAATTAATATAATGCCGCATATTCCGGCAATTGCTTCTGGAATATGATAGATTTCTGATAAAAACATCGATAAGGCTAAAATTAAAACTGTATAATGCGCTCCATGTTCCAGGTAGATGTAGTTTTTAAGCGTGCCCCTTCTGACCATAAACACCGTTATTGACCTTACCCAAATTGCTCCGATTCCTAAGCCGACTGCAATAAGTATTACCTGGTTGGTAACTGCAAAAGCTCCAATTACTCCGTCGAGGCTAAAGCTGGCGTCTAAGAGTTCTAAGTACAAAAATGTCAGCAGCCCGGCAAAGCCGCCAATTTTCTTTTTGCCGCTCTTTTTTATGGCACTTTGCTGCAGAGAACCGAAAAATTCAGATAACCCATGAATAACCATAAATGTAACTATTCCCACAGCCCCGGCCATTACTGTTTCTTTTGGATGGCTGTTAGCCGGTAAGATAGCAAATGCGCCTACTGTGCCGGCCGATATAATCACGGGCATCCAGGGGCTGCCAAGTTTTAGTAAAAATAGCTCTAAAGGCTTCAGCCAATGGACTTTTTTAGTCTTGTCTAAAAAGAATCTCCAGGCAAGCATCGATAAAAAGCCGCCGCCAATTCCGGCAATTACTGGGTAGGCCTCTTTTAATTTGTTGGAATATTCATCGGGTTGGTTTAAGGCTAAATCAATGACTTGCTGCCAAGAAAGATCGGCCGCCAAGGCCACAATTAGTATAGGAAACACAATCCTCATGCCAAAAATAGCGATGATTATTCCCACGCTTAGAAACATATTTTGCCAAAAACTATTAAGTTTTTGCAGAATTTTGGCATTAATTATTGCATTTTCAAAGCTAAAAGTTATTTCTATAACTATCAAAGTTATTAAAGCCGGTAAAATTACCCAGCCCAAGCTATAAATACTTGCAAAAATTAGTAAAAAGCTAAAAATTGCACTAAAGAAAAATATTCTAAAAGGTGAATTTTTATGCAATATACCATACATGATATTAATTGTTGTAATTGTCGCTTGGTTCGTTGCCAGCTGCTATATCATTTATGATATTAACTAATTGTCTAGGAGTAAATTCGGCTTTTATAAGATAACCATCGGCCATGGACTCAAGCTCGTCTTTGCTGTCTTCTGGTTGGTCTAAATTAGTTGTAATTAATATTTTAGCCGTTAGCTGGTCGGGACGGCCGCGAAGCTGCCTAAGCACTTCAAAACCAGTCATGCCTGGTATCATTAAGTCGAGCAGTATTATGTCGTACTGGTTGCTGGCTGCCGCTCTAAGGCCATCTATGCCGCTTATAAAGGTCGTAACATCGTAACCCGCTCTTCGGAGCGCCCTGGCATAAAGTTCGCTAATAAAGCTTTCATCTTCTATGCATAGTATTTTCTTGCCGTTTTTTGCTACATTTTCCATAATTACCCCCTATAAAGTGAATGATTTTTAATCCAGCCGTGTGCGCCCCTGACAATTTCACCGTTCTGGCTGTTTTTTAGTTCCTCGGCTAAGTTAACATACGGTTGCACTGTAAACCCAAAGGTACTGCCCTCTTTTTCTTTGCTCTTTACCCATATTTGGCCGCCGTGTGCTTCAATAATTGCTTTAGATAAAAATAGTCCAAGTCCAGTTCCACCGACGCTATTTTTGCTTGAATGAGATCTGTAAAACTTATCAAAGACATGTCCGACTACATTTGATGGTATACCGACGCCTTTGTCTATAACAGTTGTTTCTACCAGACCGTCTTTTAGGTGCGAATCGATTATTATTTCTTCGTCTGTGTGGGTATATTTAATGGCGTTTTCAATTAAATTTGCAATCACTTCATAAATACTGACCCTATCGGCCGCAACAGTCGGCAAATTGGGT
>CAZJDP010000082.1:0-3251 GCA_964544805.1 uncultured Candidatus Saccharibacteria bacterium | reverse complement strand
CTAAGACCAAACTACATAATGCATTCAACAGATCTTTGGATAAAATTGCATCAAACGCTTTATATTCTATTCTGCCTACTTCGCTTTTGCTATTGGCTTTCCAAGATAGTGCATGGCCGGTTCTATTACTTGTATATGCTTTTACCGCCGGACGGTTTCCGGTTCTCTCATATGTTCTTTTAGAATATCCCTCCCAAAGTTTGCCATTGTAAAACGGAGCACTAAAACTAAACGGTACAATATAAGGGCTGTAGTAATTTAATTTTTCGGCAATATCTAAATTAATTTCTTCGTTCCAGTCAGGTGATGAAATATTGATATCCGGCCCGTATGTTAAATTAGAAATTTCGGCGTAATCGTACTCTTTGTATTTTTGCCTCATTTTTAGTTCCCATTCGTTAAGCTTAGGTTCAAAAATATACTTATTGGTTTTTGGGTTGAAACCAATAATAGCAAGGTTTAACCCAGCAAGTCTTAAATAATTCGATAATTCTTTTTCTAATGTAACTAAAGTATCTACTACTTCATTAATAGATTCGCAAATAGGCGTTCTTATTTCTATGCCTTTAATTTTTAGATCTGTAAATTCGCCTTGGTCATTAAACCTTTCGTCACCTTCTAGATACCAAAACCCGTCTTTTATACCCAAATCACCAGAAGAAAGTTTGCTGTCTGTCTGCCCGGCACGAGATTCATTTATTAAAGGTATTAGTTCCTTTGAATCTAAATTGGTAAAATCCAAAATGTTTCCATTAAGGTCAGTTAATGCATACTCAAATTCAATACCAATTTTGTATTCAAACATCTTATATAAAATTATATCAATGAAATAATCATAAATTAGAATCTAAAAAATAATTATTTCTAAACCGTAAATTGTTTATATACTTAATACTCTTATGCTTGCAATTTTCCATCTGCTGTATATAAACTCTAAAATATGGAAAAACAGCCTAATGTAGAAAGACATCTAACGGATGTTGAATTACCGGTGACATGGAGGCCTAGCGCTAGGTGGGAAATCTGGGAAAAAAAAGTACTTCAAGATTACGATAAAGCTACTGCAGACTGGCTATTAAAACACTATATAATTGACAGTAAAGCTCAGAATGCCACAGTCTATGTAATGTCAGTTAATAATCATAGGGAGCTATTTTCTGATAATTACCATAACGACTACGATGAGATGATCACTATTTTTGAGCGGGATTGTCTTGGGATGGACAATCGCCAGGAATTTGGATACTATACTTCACCAGCTGGATTCGATGGGGGAAACTACCCAACTGAACTAATAGCAAATCAGGTCGGGCTTAATTCGAGCTCATTTGTAGACTATGCAAAAAACAATATTCCCTCAAACGGTTATTTTGTTGTTAAAACTGGTAGTTTCTTAGTGCCAGTTGTAAGTCGACTTCTAACAGAAGACAAAACTTTTGTTACTGGCATAATGGAGCTAACAGATATTGGCGAAAATACTTTAGAAATGTTACTTAGGGCCTATGAGCTTGGTTGTGACCAATCCACTTGAATGTTTGACTAATTCATGATTTATTACAAAAATGAAAATTTAGTTTTCTTGCCACAAATAATACTCAACACTGTTTATTCCGCAGGCATACTGGGCTCCGTCACTTTGCTTTTGGATAGTTTTTAGTGGCTTTCCAGTTAAATTTGGGTAAAATTCTTTTATCACCGCTTCAATATATTTTGGGTTATCCATCAATGAATAATCGTCTGTTGCGTAATACTGCGATCCTTTGTAAGTAAAGCTATAGACATTTTGCATGCCATAATCTGTAGATTTATGAACTACTAAATTTTTTATTTCATCTAACGAAGGATTTATGGCCTGATTATAAAGCCTTAGTAATTGGCGCATCGTATCCGTTAACCTCTGCGCATTATTCATGCTAATATTTTACCCAACTTCCTGTTTACTTTACAGGTATATAACCTAGCATTGAATTGATGATTGTTTCTATGGGTTGGGTAGAATCAATTACCACCGCTCCAGCTTTTTGATATTTTTTAATCTGAACTTGTCTCCACCTTAAGGCATTTGCTAGCTGATAATCTTCTTTACCGTATTTGCTATTAGTTCTATTTTTGATTCTTTCTTTTTGGTCTGCTTCGTCTATTTTTAATAGAAAAATATTATCGAAATAATCTACTGCGTCTAGATCATTTGGCGATGTGCCGCAAACATAGGCTACTTCATTATTATGACTATCCTTTAAGCGCTTAATTACTTCTATATCTAGAACTTTTATTTCTCGGCCCTTTAATTTTTCTATTTTCCGAAAACCATCATTATCTGTGTCGTATGCGGTATAACCCATTCTTTGTAATTCTGAACAGATAGTAGATTTTCCAGATCCAGTTGGGCCCGTAATGTAAATAAGTGCCATTACTTGTAATTATACAAATACTTTTTCTTTCTTACGAATTTATAGTTAGTAATATTGCGCCTAAAATAATAAAAAAGAAAGATAATACTTTTGGTTTAGTCAATTTTTCTTTGAATAAAATAATTCCAAGTATAGATCCTATAAGTATATTTGTGCTGCGAAGTGCAGATACATAGGCAATTGGGCCAGATGCTATTGCCAATAAGTAAGTGGCATAAGATGAACCCTGTAAAATACCAATAATACTTAACTGAGGAATCAGTGGCTTTAATTTTACCGTAATTGTCTTTTTGGTTACAAGCATGGCTACGAACAATGTGAATACTGCACCAATTGTGCTCACTAGGCTATAAAAAAGAGCATTAGATGCTTGAATCGCAACTTTATCAAGAATACTAACTAAAGCTACTAATAGTACGCTAGCTAACATAGCCCTACTGCTACCATCTTCTTTGAATGGCCGTAAGGGGTGATGTAGTTTTTTTCCTTTGAGCCCAAGCGCGTAAATACCAAGTACGGTAATAATTATTCCTACTGCTGCTACTGTCGTTGGTGCTTCACCTAGAGTTAGCCAGGCTAGTAGTAAGCTAAAAACTGGCCATAAACTTTGTAACGGTAATACTTTAGAAAGTTCACCATTCTTCATAGCATTCTTAAACAAATATGCATTTAGTGGGTAAAAACCTACTGCTACTATTGCCGTAGGTAGCCAAAAACTAAATCCTAATTTAAGCGGGTTAATAAGCTGCCCATATATTATGGTTGCTGTTATTAGCACGGGTAGTGATATGCATTGTATTAAAAAACCATATGTAAAATGGTGCATATTGTTTATGACAT
>CAZJDP010000081.1:0-3320 GCA_964544805.1 uncultured Candidatus Saccharibacteria bacterium | reverse complement strand
CAAGCTACGCCTGCTAGACAGAACTTCACTATTGAAAACAAGTTTTCATCGGAATGTTATCTTGCGAAATGCGATTCAACGCATTTCTCACACTAGGCGACACCCTAATAAACTAATACGCTGTAAAATTATATCACTGTTTAAATCTTAAATTAATTATTTAATATATCTTCTGGCAGAAAGCCTTTTTTTGGTTTAAAATCGGCTTGCCATTTGTAATCTTGGCCGTAGCCAAGATTTTTCATTAATTTTGTCGGGGCATTACGAAGATGAAGCGGAACGGGTGAATCTGGGTAGTTTTTAGCGAGCTGCTGGGCATTATTCATTAAATTTGTTATTTGCCTAGATTTTTTAGATTTTGCAAGAGCTGCCGCGCAGTGGAACAAATTATACTGAGCCTCTGGCATTCCTATCCGCTCAACAGCTTGAAACGAAGCTACGGCCAGGCTTAGAGCTCCATTGCCCTCAAGGCCGATATCTTCTGATGCAAAAATAATCATTCGCCGGGCAATAAATTTAGGGTCCTCGCCAGCCTGAAGTAATCTGGCCAGCCAGTACAAAGAGGCATCTACCGAACTGCCGCGCATGCTTTTAATAAAGGCACTGATAATGTTGTAGTGATTTTCGCCATTTTTATCATAGCCGGGCAATTTTTGCTGGACGGCCGTTAAAATTATTTCTTTTGTTATAGTGGATTTTTTAGCCAAATTTTGGGCAAGTTCTAAATTATTTAATGCCACACGGGCATCGCCGCCAGATAGTTCGCCGAGCAGCTTAATGCTGCTAAGCGGCAGTTGTTTGCGGCTTATTTTTTCTAATTTTGCAGCTCTTTTAATCATTTCTTCTATGTCTTCTTTTTGCAGCGGTTCTAAAACCAAAACACGGCTCCGGCTGAGCAAAGGGTTAATAACCTCAAAACTAGGGTTTTCGGTAGTGGCGCCAATTAAAATAATTATTCCCGATTCTACTAAAGGCAAAAAAGCATCTTGCTGAGCCTTGTTAAAGCGGTGTATTTCGTCTACAAAAAGAATTGTCCGCATGCCCAGCCGTTTATTTTGCCGGGCGTGTTCGCTGACATTTTTAACATCTGCTTTGCCGGCGCTAACAGCTGAAAGTTCAATAAAGTCCGACTCAGTCTGGCTGGCAATAATGCGGGCTAGGGTGGTTTTTCCAGTACCTGGCGGCCCCCACAGTATTAAACTGGTTGGAGCTTTATTGTCAATTATTTGCCGGATAATTTTGCCCTTGCCAACTAAATGCTGCTGGCCAAACACTTGGTCTATATTAGTCGGTCTCATTCTTTCGGCTAAAGGCACACTGCTCATAACTATTAATTATAGTATGGCATTAAATATTTATCGTCTCTAGGGTAACTTTTATAGAAAATACGAAAGTTAAGCAATCTGGGCCAGGCCGACAACAAAATTTTTGCTATAAACCTTGGCGCACTTAGGGCAGGTAGTGTAGTAAAAGAAGCTCTGTTTTAATTCTTGGCCGTTCTTTTTGACTGTTTCTATTAAGTCTTTATGCCACTGGCCGGCATTTTTAAAAGGGCCTTCGTAAACTTTGGCATAAAATTGACCGTTTAGCACAGCCATTTTTGCACCTGCTATTTCTTTAGTTACAGCGTAGTAATGGTCGGCATGCCAGGGGCTGGTATCTTGGCTGAGTAAAATAAAATCTTTTGCCACAGCATCATTTTGTTCTGCCTGTTTCTGCATTCTGTTCATTACTTTGCTCATATTTAGCGGAATGTACGAAAAACTAGCAGTTGTACCTTTTATAAAAAGTTTATTTTTAAATTCGAATGTTTTGTTGTCCCAATCTTTCGGGTTAAAAACCGGGCAGCAGCCGGTTGTACTGGTGCTCATATCTAAAATTGGTAAATTTGAGGTTATAAGAGTCATATTGCCTCCTTTTGGTTAAGGCACTGGTAATTTTATTATATACCCATCTACGAGAGCTGAATATATATTTTAGTGGCTGTTAAATTTTTATTGCACCCTGGGGCACAGTTGGTTTAGTATTAAAACATAAGAGCATAGCAGTATTAAAGGAGTTGGCATGAAAGATAATGGACCGTTCAGTAAAGTTGTTAAAGTCATTGGTGCAGTTGCATCGGTTTTAATAGGTTGTGTTCTGCTGCTTAGTTCAAGTGATAGCGTTATGGCAGAGTCGTTGTTTATTGGGGTGATTGCTTTAGCCTGCGGCGCGTTTGTTTGGAACGGAGCCAGCCCCAAACAGGGGAAGATTATTGCCTGTGTTTTGCTACTGTTGGCATTATATGCCTTCGCTAAAGCATTTGAACTTTTTGACACAACCATAATCAGAAGGTTAGCCGGCGTATTTGCTATTGCCAGCGGGCTTATATTATTAACTCCAATAATAGCTAGTGCAACAAAAAACAAAAATGTAAAAACAACCGTTGACATAAATAACAAATAGTGGTAACATAGTTCAGCTATGCCCACTATTTTTGTAGGGGTGGCGTAAGCACATTTACAGGTGTTGTTAATTTTTTGGTACTTTTGCCCATAGTGCTGTTTTTTGTTACTTAACTTGCTCTTTGTATTGAGAGAGCATATTAAGTGACGAAAAGCTAACTTTTGAGGCAGAAGTGACTTATTAGTTTGCTTAGTTCACATTAATCCGGATAAACTCTTTTCTTGTAAATTACGGGAAACTGAGTCAATGTCCGTCAAGCTTACGGGTGCTTAGGCACCGGTGAGATGTACAAGGTTGAGCGACTGCAGGGTTGAGAACCTGCCTTCCGCCATGATGCCTTGTTCATTCTCTTGTCCCATAGCGGGGCAAGCTCGGCCGGGAGGAGGTTGTCTCCCCCGTCGGCCGAGTCCTGGCCGAGCAAACTAAGAGGGCTGGAGGGAAGTTGGCCTCTAGCTTTTGGACTTTTGGTGTCTGGTTCCCCCGTCGGACATCAACAAAAAGTTCAAAAAAAGAGGTTCGAATCCTCCAGTCCTCGCTAGGAGCGCCCGCTCCACAGGTTCTGCGCTGGGGAAGGTGCAGAACAAGGGGTGTGCCCGTTGAGCTCTGCTGGAATTCTACCAGTATTGATTGCCCGGGCACACCCCTCGCAACCTTTTTGGCCCAATCTGCCTTTGGAGGTGATAAGATGGCCAAAAAAATGAAGTGTGGAAACTGCAACGGAAAAGGCAAGATTATACTTGCCGGCGGTTGGAACTCTTCTACCTGCATTGATTGCAGGGGCAAGGGCTATGTAGAGGTCAAGTAGTCTTAGACCCACACTAAGCCCGCCAACGAACACCGGCCCCGAAGGCCTGGGAGTTCTGCGGAAAGTCCGT